>JAXJQQ010000080.1:0-16156 GCA_036311065.1 Acutalibacteraceae bacterium
CCATTTTTTTCTGATATTCTTCGTCATTTAAAAGTAAAGCTTCACCCGGGTTAGACATAAATCCGCATTCCACCATTATTGCGGGGCTTTTTGCATGGTAAAGAAGATAAATTTCTTTACCGCTTTTTTTGATTTTTCTTTCGTTTTCATTCTGCAAAAGATTGACTATGCTTTTCTGAACCGATTGGGCAATAAGCATACTTTTTTCATTATCAGGTGAATAAAACACCTGTGCACCGCTGTATTTACTTTGTGAATAATGATTCTGATGGATACTTAAGAAAATGCTGTCGGGATTTTCCTCTATAACCTTCATACGGTTATGAATATCCGAGACCTTTTTTTCTCTCTGACTGTTGCAGTTATCACTGTAAATAAGCGTATCCTCATTCCTTATAAGAAGGGTATCATAACCGAGGGAGGACATAATATGACTCAGCTTTAAAGCTATACTGAGGTTTATATCCTTTTCCAGCACTCCCGTTGAAGATTGGGTGCCTCCGTCTTCACCGCCATGGCCCGCGTCAATAATAATCAGAGGCTTTGATTCTGAAATACTATCAGAGCTTACGGACACCTTGCTGCCAAAAGCACCGATTGATACAACAAGAATCACGCCAAAAGCTACAGCCGACACAAAAGATATAACGCTTTTAACAGTGAAAGATACATACAAACCTTTTCTCATAAACATCACCAATAATTTTTATGAAAAAAAGCTCTGATATATTATCAATATTCTATCATAAACATTTGTTCTTGTAAACAGAAATATAAGCTTAAGAAAGAACAGTACAGAAAAAGGGACTGCAAAACAAACCCGTCGGTATTAGCCGACGGGTCATAATGTTTTGTTTAATTAAGCCTGAGCCTCTTCTTCTCTTTTTCTTCTGTTTTCGGTTACAATTGCGGTAACCTCATCCATAAATTCACCGTGGAGCTTGAACTTCTTTGTAAAAATAATAAGAGAAATGAAGAAAAGCGCACAGGGAATTACGCAAAGCATAAGAGTGATTGCAAATTTTGCACTTTCAGGATTCTGACCGTGAAGCTCACCGTTATATCCGGAAAGGCCGAGGGAAGCAAAAAGGATAATTGTCTGAATTGTGTAAGCCATCTTCTGCAAAAAGCCCTTCATTGAGAAGGTAATTGATTCTGCTCTGAAGCCGAGCTTTACTTCACCGTAGTCAACAACATCGGCAAGGAAAATGGTCTGTGCAATAAACATCGCTGACATACCGATTGAACAGATAAGGTAAGAAATGTTCATTACCATAATCATTCCGCTGAAGGCACCGACGGCAATACCTGCATAGCCTATACCGGCAAAAATAAGAGATGTCTGATAAGCCCTACGCTTTGACATATACTTTGTGAGAAGAGGAAGAGCGAGCATACCAACAATTGAGCCAACAGCCTGGAAGGTTGAGAAAAGGGACTGCTTATTGGGGTCACCTATTACAACATCAAAAAAGTAAGTTGCAACGCCTGATGTGAGGTACCAGCCTGCATTTGAAATCATTGCAAAAAGCATAAATACAAGAAGCTGGTCGTTTGATTTGATGATTTCAAGAGCTCTTTTGAATGAGAATTTTTCTGCTGATTTAGTTGTGATTGTTTCCTTTGTTGTTGCAACAGATGTGCCCGCAAAAACAACAAGCATAATCGCACACACAAGTGCACAGATAAAGTAGCTTCGTGCATCGTGTACCTTTACGGTTTCACCGTTTGAATCAACTGCAGTTGTAACGCTGACGGCTGTCATAATAACGGGAGCAAGGATTGAAACTGCGCCCTGACCGATACCGGAGAAGGCTCTTGCGATTGTTGAAATGAGATTTCTTTCCTTAGGATCACTTGTAAATGAAGGAACCATTGACCAATAAGGAATATCTGCAAGGGTGTTGGTCATACCCCATCCGATATACATTATTGCAATATAAACGCAAAGTGCAACACCTGTAAGCTTAAAGGGATTTGTGAAAAGAAGCACGAGCACAACAGCATTGAGCATTGAACCTCGAAGAATCCAGGGTCTGTATTTACCCATTTTAGTGTGTGTGTTATCAACAATTGTACCCATCATCGGGTCATTGATACCGTCCCAGAGTCTTGCAATCGGGGTCAGAACAAGAAGGAATCCTGCACCGAGACCAAGTACATCCGTAAGATATTTTGCAAGGAAGGAATAGAACATACCGTAGCTGAGGTCAAGTCCGACAGCACCTATGCCATAGCCGAGCTTACCTTTGATGAATTTTAAAGTATTCATAAAATTCTCCTTTCATTTTTAACATTGCCAATAGTCACTTTCAGTAACAAATTGTATATCGTCCGTTTCTGAGCATATGCAAATAACATACTCCCCTTTTACGGATAGATTAAATTTAAGCCCGTAGGCTTCAAAGCTGTCTTTTTTTACATAACCTGAAAAGTCGTAAGAACTGAGCCCACCTGATAAACCCTCTCCGTGATATTTCAGTATGCTTTCCTTCATAGTCCAGATACGGGTGAAATCAAGCTCCTTTTCGTCACTTTCACAAAGAAAATTATATTCATTTTCAGTGAAAAATCTTTTTGCGACCTTTTCTTTATACTCACACATCGTCTGAATATCGCAACCGACCTTTTCAGTGCCGCAAAGGCAGATCACACTGTCTCCGCTGTGGCTGAGATTAAAGTGCAAGGTGCTGTTTTCAATATACGGCTTACCGTTTTTGTCACACAAAACGTTAAAATCTGTAAGACCGAATTCTGATTTTAGTATATCAGAAAGCAGAGCCTTTGCACAGACAGATTCTTTTCTTTTAAGTGTCTTTTTATCGGAAAAGAAGTGATCAATTCTGTTTCTGAGCAGACAGACTTGTTCATTGCTGATTTCCGATATATCCGCTAAAACCGAATACAACATATTATCTTCCTTGTATTTCAGCGGCAACAAGTGTGTTTTTCATAAGAACAGCTATTGTCATAGGTCCGCATCCGCCTGGAACAGGAGTGATATAAGAAGCCTTTTCTTTTACATTTTCAAAGTCAACATCACCGCAGAGCTTGCCGTTTTCGTCTCTGTTAATACCAACATCAATTACAACCGCTCCGTCCTTAACCATATCAGCCGTGATAAACTTTGCTCTTCCGACAGCGGCAATAATAACATCCGCATTCGATGTAAACTCTGTAAGGTTCTGTGTTTTTGAATGGCACACGGTAACCGTTGCACTTTTTTCAAGCAAAAGAGATGCCATAGGCTTGCCTACAATATTACTTCTTCCGACAATAACACAGTTTTTTCCTGTAACATCAATATTGTAATAATCAAGCAGATGTATAACACCCATAGGAGTGCAGGAAGCAAAGTCATAGTCACCGAGCCAAAGCTTACCTACATTTACAGCGTGGAAGCAGTCAACATCCTTTAAGGGTGAAATTGTGTCAATGACCTTCTGCTCATCTATATGAGAGGGCAAAGGAAGCTGACAGAGAATACCATTGATTTTTTCGTCAGCATTAAGCTTTTCAATAAGTCCGAGAAGCTCATCCTGAGTTGTTTCTTCAGGCAGTGCATATTCATATGAAATAATACCTGTTGCTTCGCAGGCTTTTTTCTTATTATTTACATATACTCTTGAAGCAGGGTCATTGCCGACAATGATAACCGCAAGAGAAACCTCTATACCTTTTTCCCTGAGCTTATCCGTTTCCTGCTTTACCTGATTTTTGATAAATGCTGAAACCTCTTTACCGTCTATAAGCTTATACATAATCACACCTCTTTTTTCTCAGTAAGATTTTCATCATCTGAATTTTTAACAGGCTTGCCTTTAACAATTTTATACTGCTTGTTCTGAGCCTTCAAAGCCTTCTTTTCCGCCTTTTTCTTTTCAGCAGCAAGCTCTTTTTCCGTTTTAGGCGGGAAATAATCAATACCTTCAATAGGCTTTGGATTTTTGGTGTATTTAATTAAGAAAACAACAAGCAGCGTACCGCAAACAACAACAATTGCGAGGGAAAGAAGCTGTGATACTCTGAGGTTTGTGTTGCCTATATACAGGCTGTCCGTTCTCATACCTTCTACAATCATTCTTTCAAGGCCGTACCATAAGCCGTAAGTCAGGAAAAGCTGACCGCTGAACTTACGGAATTTCTTAAGGATAATAAGAAGAACAAAAAATCCGAGAATACACCACACCGATTCATAGAAGAAGGTCGGGTGAACATAAAGACTGTTTTCAGCTATGTATGAGGGTATGTCTGAGACGCCTTCAATACCGTATATTGATGGATTCTGTGCAATTTTATCAGCAATAACATCACTCATCATACCCCACTTCGGGCTACCGGTAAGAACACCGAAGGCTTCCTGATTGGCATAGTTACCCCAACGGCCTATACCCTGACCGATAAGAAGGCTCATACCTACCATATCAAGAAGGTTATAAAAATTCAGCTTTTCAACTTTGCAAACAACAAAAGCCGCTAATATACCACCGATTATACCGCCGTATATTGCAAGACCGCCTTCCCATATTTTAAAGATTTCAGAAAGATGGTTGCTGTAATAATCCCATTCAAAAGCAACATAATAAAGTCTTGCACCGATAATTGCAGCAATTGTTCCGTAAAGAAGAACATCAATCATTTTATCAAGATTAATCTTCCACTTATAGGCAGTTCTGCCGCCGAAAAGAACAGCAAGAAGAAAGCCGAAGGCAATTATTGCACCATACCATCTGACGGATGTGAAGCCAAGGTCAAGAACATTGGTAACACTGAACTCTTTGGCTATTCCGCCAAAACGGACTAAGGTTTCAAATTCAGGCATTGATATTCCCCTTTCAGGTTAATTGAGTAATAGCAATCATAACAGGCATTGTAAGCACCGAAATGAAGCTGACAAGAGCAACCGTTTTTGATGCCACACTTGCATCTCTGTCATATTTTGTAGCAAACATAAAGGTATTGTTTGCCGAAGGTACACTTGCCGTTATAATACAAGCCGTAAGAAGCGTTCCTCTTATACCGCAAAGGTAATAAAGTCCGATGCATAAAAGAGGTAAAACAATAAGCTTAAGGAAGGAAGCAAGATATATACGCTTTTCGGTAAACATTGTTTTAAGGTCTGTATTGGCAAGGTAGGTACCGAAAATCAGCATTGCTATGGGGGTATTAAGACTACCTACCATTTCAAGAGGCTGACGGATAATGTATGGAACATCCAGATTAAGAAGAAAAATCGGGAGTCCGATAACAACGGCAATTACACCGGGATTCAGTATAAGCTTTTTAAGGTTGAATTTTTCCTTACCCTTATTCATAAGTGCTGCACCGTGAGTGAAACAGAATATGTTAAAAACAACAACTCCCGTAGCGCAGTAAAATACGCCCTCATCACCTAAAACAGCCTGAGCCAAGGGTAATGCCATATATCCTACATTGCCGTAAATTGAAGCATACTTATATACTGCATTATCCGAATCCTCTTTGTTTCTGAAAAAGAACTTATTAAGAGCAATGGCAATTACGTGTGTTGCGGTTGCAACGGCAAAGGAAATAAAAAATTTTTTAACCGTATCTTCATTCATTTCAATTTTTATGAATGAATTTATAAGCATACATGGTGTTACAACATGAAGCAGAAGATTTACGGTTGCGCGTGCTGTTTTTTCAGTAAACAGCTTAGTCTTATCACAAACAAAGCCTACTGCAACAATAAGATAAAGTACGGTTACCTGGGTCGCCGCAGAAATTACGTTATCTAAAAAATTCAAAACAAAATTACCTCTTTAAAAATTATTCTGAGATTTCAACAGTAGTATTCTCAGATGAAGGCTTTCTTAATTCAAAAAGCAAAACAATAATAAAAAGCGAAAAAGCAAAATCAGCTATGTTAAGGGTGTGCTCAGGATTAATGAAGGAGCCTCCTGAAATAAAGGCAAACACAAGTCTTGTAAGGCTGAGTGTAAGAGCAATAAGAGCTGCAGGTAAGCCAAAGCCTGTTATTCGCCATGAAAATCCGTCGCTGTAAACGCCTGAGTTCACCTGAGCAAAGGCTATAAAGAACATAACTGTAAGGCCGAGCATTATTAATTCAAGAAAAAGATCTGAAACCTCAATAAAGCTTATCTGCCTTATAAATCTGTGAATAAGCCTGAATGAAGCCCAACCGACGGGTGCAAGTGCAAGAAGCTTATGCTTTGATGCTTTTTCGTTGCCCTTAAAAAAGCCCACAGAAAGAATATAAACGTAAAATGAAGCAAAAAATGCAAAGAAGCTCTGCACTGCAAGAGGAAGGCTTCCCGTTGACATAAGTCCCTTAACTCCGCTTAAGGATGTTGAAGCAGAAAGACTTTCAAAGCAGGAAAAGAGACTGTGAAGACAGTCGTAAGAAAGTGTAAGGCCGAAAAATGCCGTAACACAGCCGAGAAGAAAGCTCTTCATTCCTACACAGCAGTTCTGAGCACCGTCCTTACTGAGAAATGACACCGTAAGGCTTAAAACGGTAAATACTGCTATTATACCGTAAAGCAGGGCACTGAAAAAACCGCCACCGACTGCAAAACCAGTTTCAGGGTCAATGAATTTTGCTGTCTGCAATATACGGATTATAACGCATACAACAACCGATGTAATGAAGCCTATATAAACAGGCTTTAAAGACAACTCATAACTGTTTTTAATTTTCATTGATTATTCCTCCACATATACTCTCTGGTCCGAAGGAATATAATTGTCAAGAGCCTTATAGTTTTCAATTCTTTCGTCCATAGGAACATATTTTTTCTGCACGGCAATATTCTTATAAGCAGGTCTTATAATCTTACCGCCTGAGATAAGCTCTTCAAGTCTGTGAGCCGACCAGCCCGCAATTCTTGCAGAAGCAAAAATAGGTGTGTAAAGATCCTCAGGAATTCCGAGCATTCTGTAAATAAGGCCTGAATAAAGGTCAACATTGGCACACATAACCTTATTTTTGCCCTTAACCTTTCTGAACACCTCAGGGGTGAGCCTTTCAATTGAATTGATAAGCTCAAAATCCTTTTCATAACCGTTTTTATATGCAAATTCTCTTGCTTTTTTCTTAAGAATAACAGCTCTCGGATCGGAAAGGGTATAAACTGCGTGGCCCATACCGTAAATGAGTCCGCTGCCGTCCCCTGCCTGCTTTCTGATGATTTTTTCAAGATAGTCTGCTATCTGCTTTTCGTCGGTAATGTCTTCAACATGCTCTTTTATATCGGCAATCATATGGCTGACCTTGATGTTGGCACCACCGTGACGGGAGCCCTTGAGAGAGCCTATTGCACCTGCAAAAGCAGAATAGGTATCCGTACCGCTTGAGGTGAGAACTCTTGTTGTAAAGGTTGAGTTATTACCGCCGCCGTGCTCAGCGTGAAGAATAAGGCAGATATCAAGAAGCTTTGCCTCCTCATCGGTAAACTTTCTGTCGGAACGGATTGAACGGAGTATTGTTTCAGCTGTTGAAAGCTCTTTTTTCTCAGGGTGGAAGTACATACTCTTTCCGTAGTATTTCATTCTCTTAACCTGATATGCATAGCACATCATAACAGGAATCTGTGCTATAACCTGAACGGACTGACGAAGAACATTTTCAACGGAAATGTCGTCCGGGTTATCGTCAAAGGAATATGAAATAAGAATACATCTTGCAAGCTTATTCATAACATCCATTGAAGCATTTTTCATAAGCACATCTTCAATATATGTATCGGGAAGTTCACGGCAGATACCGAGAATATCCTTGAAAAGGTCAACCTGACTTCTTGTTGGAAGTGAGCCGAAAAGAAGAAGATACACAACCTCTTCATATCCGAAGCGGTTTTCTTTTTCGCAGGCTTCAATAATATCAACAATGTTAAGACCGCGGTATTTTAAAACACCGTGCTTGGGCACTCTTTCACCGTCTTCAATATAATAACCTTCAACAGAACAGATATTTGTAAGACCTGCCATAACACCGGTACCGTCAGGATTTCTTAAGCCTCTTTTGACACCGTATTTCCAGAACTGGTCCATATCAATGTAGCTTTTCTTTTCAATTTTCTCGCTCATAACTGCAAGAAGTTCAGGAGAAATGGGGTTAATTTTTTCGTGCATTTTTGCTTGCCTCCCGTTTAAAGTTATATTACCTCATAATAAAATGTAATTATCATATATTTTATAACATACTAATTATAAAGTCAATATAAATGATGAATAATCATACTCAATAAAAAGACAGACGGATGGTATGTTTTTATGAAAATATATGCAATTTTATCCTTAATCGTATTTTTATCTCTTGCACTTTTTCCTATGGCTTGCTTTATAGATAAGGATACTGCCACAACAAAGCAGGAAAGCACAAGCCTTCACACCGGGGAAGTGCAGACCGAAGATAAAGAAGAAAAAGAAGAAACAATTACCGTTCTGAGGGCTTCTTCAGGTAAAACGGAGCAGGTTGATATGACAGAATACTTAATCGGAGCTGTTGCAAATGAAATGCCTGCATCATTTCATATTGAAGCACTCAAGGCTCAGGCAGTAGCCTGCCATACATATGCATTATGGATACTCAAAAATGCCGATAATCCGAACAATGACCTTGGTGACATAAGTGATAACAGCGGCAAGCATCAAGGTTACCTGAATAAAAACGAAATGAAGAAAAAATGGGGAGACAGCTACGAAAAGTACTATAACAGAATAAGCGATGCGGTAAATGATGTAAAAGACCTGTATCTTGATTATGACGGTGAGCCGATACTTGCCGTATTTCATGCATTGTCATCGGGTACTACGAGCAATTGTAAGGATGTGTGGGGAGATGATATCCCCTATCTTAAATCCGTACCCGCACCGGGAGATAAGCTCAGTGCTCAGCTTGATTCCGAAGAAGCATTTACAAAAGAAGAATTAGAAGAAAAACTCGGATTAAAAGAAGAAAAAGAAGAGCTGATATCGGACCTCAATACCGCTGATTCAGGTTATGTTACCAAAATAATTATCGGAGAAAAAAGCTTTACGGGAAGACAGCTACGAAGACTTTTAGGCTTAAAAAGTCCTAACTTTACGTATAAACAAGAAAAAGACAATTATACCTTTGCTGTCAAAGGCAAGGGCCACGGAGTAGGAATGAGTCAGTACAGTGCTGATTTTATGGCAAGGCAGGGAAGCTCTTATAAGGAAATACTCACCCACTTTTACAGCGGTGCAGAAATTAAAAAAGTAAGTTAATATTTACAAATATAAAAATCGGGAGTATAATTTATTAAAATCAGTTTTCGGAGGAAGTTTAAATGTTTGTCAGGGTTAACAGTATCGGTATGTTTGGTATGTCAAGCTTCGGCGTGGGCGTTGAAGCCTCCATTGACTCAGGAATGCCGCGGTTTGATGTTGTAGGTCTGCCTGACGCTGCGGTAAGCGAATCAAGGGAAAGAGTACGCTCTGCAATGAAAAACTGCGGATATAAATATCCGCCAAGCCGTATTACCGTTAACCTCACCCCTGCTGACATAAAAAAAGAAGGCCCCGTTTATGACCTTCCTATACTGATAGCCCTGCTTATTGCTTCAGGTCAGCTTGAATGTGACATAAAGCGTTCAGCATTTTTAGGCGAGCTTTCCCTCAGCGGTAAAGTTAGAAAGGTAAAGGGTGCTCTTCCGATGGTTATAAAAGCCAAGGAGCTTGGTGTTAAAGAGATTTTTGTACCTGTTGAAAATGCCAGTGAATGCTGTGTTGTTAAAGGAATTGACATTTACCCCGTACAGAACATAAAGCAGCTCCACTCTCACCTTTGCGGCAAAGAAAAAATAAACAAGGTTAATTCACGCTTTTACGGAGAATACGAAAGACCTCTTGACTGCACTCCCGATTTTTCCGATGTTAAGGGACAGTATCAGGTTAAGCGTGCACTTGAAATTGCCGCAGCCGGCGGACATAACGTGCTTATGATAGGCCCTCCCGGCTCAGGTAAAAGCATGCTTGCAAAAAGAATACCTTCAATTTTGCCCGATATGACCTTCGAGGAAAGCCTTGATGTTACAAAAATGTACTCCATAGCAGGCGTATTGCCGGATAATATTTCACTTATCAAGTCAAGACCCTTCCGTTCGCCCCACCACACAATTTCAACAGCAGGTCTTTCAGGCGGCGGTAAAATCCCCCGCCCCGGTGAAATCAGCCTTTCACACCATGGTGTGCTTTTCCTTGATGAGCTGCCCGAGTTTTCAAGAATTTCAATGGAAGCTATGAGACAGCCCCTTGAAGACGGAAAAATTACAATTTCAAGAGTTTCAGGCTCACTTACATACCCTGCGATGTAATGCTGGTTTGTGCCATGAATCCCTGCCCCTGCGGTTATTACGGACATCCCACAAGAAAATGCACCTGTGCAAAGGGAGCACCTGCAAAGTATCTTTCAAAGGTCAGCGGTCCCCTGCTTGACCGACTTGACATACATATTGAAGTGCCTCAGGTTGATTTTCAGAAGCTTTCTGACAGTAAAAAGAGCGAAAGCTCCGCTGATATCAAAAAGCGTGTAGACAAAGCAAGAGCGATTCAGAATGCACGCTTTGAAGGTACAGGGATCACCTGCAATGCAAAAATGACGCCTTCAATGACCCGAAAATACTGTGTGCTTGATGAAAAAGGCAAGGCAACCTTAGAAAAATGCTTTACCGCTATGGATTTATCCGCAAGAGCTTATGATAAAATACTCCGTATTGCAAGAACAATTGCAGACCTTGACGGCTGTGAAAGCATTGAGCTTGAGCATATTTCCGAGGCGGTACAGTACCGTTCGCTGGACAGAAAATTCTGGGGCACAAATTAATAAAAACCCGTGTGTTCGATGAACACACGGGTTTTATTAATTTAAGCGTTTGATGTAAGAAGGAAGGGTGTAAGAGCAATCATAAACTGACCTACATAATAGGTTGTGTGGTTGATTACAAAATTGAAGGGTGTATTTCTGTCCTGTTTGATTGCAAAATACATAGGTGAAAGGATAACATCGGAAAGAAGGAAAAGAAGTGCACCAATGTTGAACACGATGTAAGAAACCTGTTTTGTAACAATTGCAGCCCAGAGTGATGTACCAACTGTTAAACCGAGCACAAGACAGTAAGCTGTGACAATGGGATAGAACTTTCCGTATTTCTGTTTTGTGGGCTTTTCAAGAATAAGATTGATTGCTGTAATTATAATTGCAACAATAACAGGAACAATCATATCCTTAGGCACGAATCCGACATGAACATACATAGCGCCTACATAGAAGAAGTGACCGATACCGAAGGATATAAAGCCCATATTGAGATACTGGTCATTATGCTGGGGATAAAGCCATTTCTGGTCAAGATAGATATCGCCCATAAGACCGAAAACTCCGCCCACAACAATAGGAAGTGCATATTTCCATACATCGGGACAATCGGTGTTATTAAATGCACCTGTTACTGCTGTAAGAATAAAGCAAATACTTGTAAGGTTCTTAATATAAACACCGAGAACACTTCTTTTTTTGTTGCACATAACCATAAAGGCTATAAGGAATATTGCACCTAATGCAAGAGATAAATATGTAGTCATAAATAAAACCCTCCGATTTTATAAATTTATTTTATGCTTCAATGCTGATGCCGCGTTCTGCTCTGAGAACTGCAAGCTCTTCAGCAATTTTTGCTTTTTTCTCATTTGTCAGATCATAGAAGAACATCGGTACGGCACAAAGCAGCATGCTTATACCGGGAACTATTGAAACAAGTGAGAACATTGCAAAGCGAAGATTTTCAGGCATTTCCGTTGCAGCAACAACCGCTGTTGAAGAAAGCATCTGTTCAGGCTTAAGACCTATAACCATATACATAACAACAATGCCTGATGTTGCAAAAGCATTACCTATCTTATTGATAAATCCCTGACAAGCTGCACCGAGAGCATTATCACGGAAACCTGTTTTGAGCTCCATAAAGTCAAGACAGTCGCAAATCATTGCAAAGCAAACTGTATTGATAACGCCGAGAGGAATACAGGAAATGATAATGAATGGAATGCAGACATAGAGATTCATTGTAAACCAGCCGACAACGGTGGTAACGATACTTGCTGCAAAACCTGCAAGACAGCTTACAATAACAAGCTTTTTGAAGTCAATTTTCTTCATAAGCTTGGGCATAAACAGTGTTGCACCGAAAAGGCCTATAATTGAGCTGATCTGGAAAACTGTTTTTACTGTTGAAATACTTGCTTCAACAGCAGCAATTCTTTCAGCCTCAGTTGCTAAGGTTGCAAGGTCAGGTCCGATATAGAAGGAATATCTCGCAACATGGATTGCGGCGGCGGAAACCATATATCTTCCGCTTGAAAGAACACCCATAAGAAGAACAAGAACAAGGGGCTTACATTTGAATACTCTGCTCAGCTGTGAGGGTTCACCCTTAACAGGCTTACGTACAGGTATCTTGACTCTTTCCTTAACTCTGAAAACGAATGCATAAAGCACAGTACCGAGTCCGACAGTAACAATAGCCATAAGAAGATATTTTCTCTTCTGAACTGTAAGAGGATCAATAGCTTCTGCTGAATTTTCAACCCAGGCTGCAATAACAAGACCGATTACAAGGAAAAGAACCTCAGGAACGGCTGAACCGATAGAGTTGAAAATTTTACTTATTGAAATAACAGAGCTTCTTTCTGTTGAAGAAGGAGTAATAACATTAGGAATACCCCAGAACGCAACATCACCGACAGTATAAATCATACCCCAGAGCACATAAACAATGGCAGAATAAACCATCATCTGTGTTTTATCAAGATTGGGGCTGAGATACATAAGAAATGTCATTATCGCAATAGGAATAAGAGCAAAACGGATAAAGGGCTTCATTTTGCCGCTTTTAAGATTACTTCTGTCAACAATCATACCCATCATCGGGTCATTTACAGCGTCCCAGATTCTTGCAAGAAGCATAAGAAGCAGCACAAACATCGGAGCGAGCTGCAGAACGTTGAGATAATAGTCACTGATATAGCTTGACATCAGGGCGTAAATCATGCCCTGACCCATACCGGCAACACAAAAAGCTGACAATTCTTTTTTGGGAACATATTTTTTTTCTTCCATATACATACCTCCTGAAGAATAAATTCCAAACTATATATTAACACAAATTATATCTTTTTTCTATTTATTTTCAGGTTTATTTAATTCGTTAAGTGTAGAAAAAAAATATCATATTTTGTGCTTTTTGCCAAAACTTTCCCTTTATATTGCTTTTAGGTAATAAATAATATATCATAGACGAGAAAATAATGTTCGTAAGAGAGGTATGCAATATGAATCAACCGTCAGAATATTTTGTAAAAACCTTTGGCTGGAAGTCAGACAGCAAAACAGATGAAAAATACATCATCATAAGAAATAATGTAAGGCTCTCGCTCCTTACAGAAAGACTTCTCCGTGTTGAGGTTGATAACGAGGGGATTTTTACCGACGAGCCCACCCAGAGTATAATCAACAGAAACTTCTGCTCACCGCAGATTCGTGTTGCCGAGGATAACGGAATAGTTATTATTATGACAACCAAAACTATTTTCCGCTATGATACCGTAAATAAAAAAATGATTGGTATTTCTCTCAAGGGTGGCAAAAATCTTACAGAATACAATAAGGGCAACCTAAAAGGTACATATCGCACCCTTGATATGACAACAGGTGCTATTCCCCTCGGAGACGGTATAATGTCCACAGAGGGTGTTGCTGTAATTGACGATACCAAATCACTTATACTCAAAGAGGACGGTACAATCGCCGAAAGACGCAAAACTATTAAAGACGAATACTATTTCTGCTATAACCACGATTACAGAGCCTGCCTCAGGGACTTTTTCAGCCTTACGGGTGAGGTGCCCCTTGTACCCCGCTTCTGCCTTGGTAACTGGTGGAGCCGCTACAAGGCTTACACTCAGCAGGAATACATTGACCTTATGAATCAGTTCCTTAAAAGGGAGATTCCCATTACCGTTGCAACAATTGATATGGACTGGCACTGGGTTGATGTTAAAGAGCGTTTTGGCAAAAGCGGAAGCAAATTTAACCTGATTCCCGGCAGGACTGATTTTGTCCTTCAGGGTGACGGATGGACGGGATACAGCTGGAACACTGAGCTTTTCCCTGATTACAAGGGCTTCCTTAAATGGCTTCACGAAAAGAAATTCAAGGTAACTCTCAATCTTCATCCTGCTCAGGGCGTACGCTTTTTTGACGATATGTATGAAGAAATGGCAGAAAGAATGGGTATTGACCCCAAGACAAAGAAAAGAGTAAACTTTGATATAACCGATCCTCAATACATAGATGCATATTTCAATGTTCTTCATAAGCCCTATGAAAGAGACGGCGTTGACTTCTGGTGGATTGACTGGCAGCAGGGCAAGAACACAAAGCTCAAAAATCTTGATCCTCTTTGGGCCCTTAACCACTATCACACCCTTGTTGATTCTGATGCCGACGCAAAGCGCCCTCTCATTCTTTCAAGATATGCTGAGGTAGGCTCACACCGTTATCCCCTCGGTTTTTCCGGTGACACAAAAATCGGTTGGGAATGCCTTGACTTTCAGCCATACTTCACAAATACAGCAACTAACATCGGTTATACCTGGTGGAGCCACGATATCGGCGGTCATATGATGGGCTCAAAGGATGATGAGCTTTATGTACGTTGGATACAGTACGGCCTTTACAGCCCCATTATGCGACTTCACTCAACAAGCAATGAGTTTATGGGTAAGGAGCCCTGGAAGCACGAATTTACAGCAGAAACCATTGCCGTGAATGTACTCAGGGAAAGACATACATATATCCCCTATCTTTATGCCATGAACTACCGCACTCATAAGCACGGTATTGCTCTTTGTGAGCCTATGTATTACGAATACCCTGAAGAAAATAACGCATACGAAGTGAAGAATCAGTTCTTCTTCGGCTCAGAGCTTATGGTAGCACCAATAACAACAAAGCTCAACCCGAAAACAAATCTCGCTTGTGTTGATGTATGGCTCCCCGAAGGTAAATGGACCGATATTTACAACGGAAACATTTACGAAGGCGGACAGCGTGTCAAGATGTACAGAGGTATTGAAAGCATCCCCGTGCTTGCAAAAGAGGGTGCAATTATTCCTCTGAGCAATAACGACCGTGATAATGACTGCACCAATCCCAAGGATATGAAAATCCGTATTTTTGCAGGCAACAACACCTTCCCACTTTATGAGGATGACGGAGAAACCAATGCGTATAAAAACGGCAACTTTGTAATAACGAACTACACTGTTGAAAAGAACGAAGATAATATCACCTTTACCGTTTCACCTGCAGAAGGCAACTGCAGCACACTGCCCAAGAGAAGAAATTACACCTTTATTTTTGAAGATGTTGCACAGGGTGATATAAGCGTAAGCCTTAACGGTAAAGAATGTGCTTATGACATCTTCAGTTGTGACGGAAAGACAACAGTTTCCGTTAAGAGCATTACACCTAAGTCAGAGCTGATAATCACAATCGGTAACTACACTATGAGAACAAACGGTGACAAAAAGGAAAAAATAATAAACCTTGTTACAAAGTATCAGTTAAGCGTCAGCTACAAAAACACAAAGTTTGCTCCCTTCCTTAAGGATATCAACGGAAGAATTCCTTCTTGTGATGAATGTCTCAGAGGTCCGATTGAAGAAATTCAGAAGCTCAGATAAAACATTTAAGCGATGCAGTTTTTTCTGCATCGCTTTATCACACAACAAATTAAATGTCAATTATTCTTTAACAAAAGCGTAAAATATAGACTTTAGTTAAAACATTGTGCTATAATATAAAAAAATTACATAAGAGGTACTATTATGAACATAGCAAATAAACTTACTGTTTTCCGTGTGGTACTTGTGCCCTTTTTCGTACTGTTTATGCTCACGGATTTCACCCCCTACAACCGATGGATTGCTTTTGCAATCTTTTGCATTGCAACAATTACCGATAAGCTTGACGGTACGATTGCGAAGAAATATAATATGGTAACAGACTTCGGTAAATTTATGGACCCGATTGCCGATAAGCTCCTTGTTTCCTCTGCACTCATCTGTCTTTCCTCTTTAGGTGAAATAC
>JAXJQQ010000081.1:0-2827 GCA_036311065.1 Acutalibacteraceae bacterium
GTTACAAGGAAAAAAGATTTCAGAATTTTGGCTTTATAAAAAAGGCTGCCGTTAAATCCTATGCCGAAAAGCTGATTTCAGATTACGATGTACGCTCAGGTGAAGGTGCAGACACAACCGTAAGAGCTATGTCAGGCGGCAATCAGCAAAAGGCGGTAATAGGCAGAGAGCTTGACAGAAATAAGCCCCTTATAATTGCAGTTCAGCCGACAAGAGGACTTGATGTGGGTGCAATAGAATATATCCACGCTCAGATTGTAAAAAAGAGAGACGAGGGAAAGGCGGTGCTTCTGGTTTCCCTTGAGCTTGACGAGGTTATGAGCCTTTCGGACAGAATACTTGTTATGTATGAAGGAGAAATTGTTGGTGAATTTTCACCCGACAGCATAAATGTTTCCGAGCTTGGTCTTTATATGGCGGGAACAAAAAGACAAGGAGGTAATCATTCGTGAAAAGCAGTGTAAAATCCAAAAGTTCCCCCTCATCTCTTACAGATAAAAACAGCTTCAATTCCGTAAGTGCTTCCCTTTTATCCGTACTCGCAGGCCTTGTTGTGGGCGGTGTTTTAACCCTTCTTGTGGCTTCTTTCAGCAAAGATATCAGCCTGAAAGCAGGCATTGAAGGGGTCAAGCTGATATTTTTCGGGCTTTTTTCAACGGGCAGAAACACTATGGGAGAGCTTACCTTCGGCTTTAATGCCGTGAGCTTCGGCAACCTTCTTTTCAGGGCAACTCCCGTTATTATGACGGGACTTTCCGTAGCCGTAGCATTTAAAGCAGGTCTTTTTAACATAGGTGCACCCGGTCAGTACCTTATGGGTACTGCGGCCACCCTTTTTGTTGCATTGAGCTTACCCTCAGAATCTTTTCCCTCTGCTATAATATGGATTTTAGCTTTTGCAGCAGGATTGGCATCAGGCGCTCTATGGGGTGCAATACCCGGATTTCTGAAAGCATACCTTAACATAAACGAGGTGCTCGCCTGCATTATGACAAACTGGATTGCCGCAAATCTTGTAACCTGGTTTTTTGAAAGCAGTGACTTGCGAAATGCGGCAGAATCAGGTAAAATAGGCTATATAATGCCCACAAGGATGAACGGGGTTATGACACCTTCCTTCGGTCTTGACAGAATTTTCAGCGGTTCTCAGGCAAACGGAGGAATTTTAATTGCAATAGTGTTTTCTTTGCTTATTTATGTTATAATATATAAAACCACCTTCGGGTATACACTTAAGGCTTGCGGAAGCAACAGATATGCCGCAGAATATGCGGGTATAAAAAGCAAAAGAATTACCGTTTTCACAATGGCAATTGCAGGCCTTCTTTCAGGTGGCGGTGCCGCACTTTACTATCTTTCGGGGTCTACGGAATTTTTCCATGCAACCTATCAGTCATTGCCTCAGGAGGGCTTTAACGGAATTCCCATTGCACTGCTTGCGGTCAATAATCCCATTGGAGTAATTTTTTCTGGACTTTTTATGTCTATGCTCAACATCGCAGGTCAGCAGCTTAAGAATCTCACTTCCTTCAATGAGTATCTTACGGATATTATTATAGGTGCCATTGTATATCTGAGTGCCTTTGCCCTTGTTATCAGGTATCTGCTTTCACAAAGGGGCAGAAAAAAAGCTGTCACTGCGGCAGGTGAAGGCGGAAGCAGTACAACGGCTCAGGTGCAGACAGACGCACAGGAAGAAATCCTCCGTGAACTCAGAAGCGACTATCCTTCCGATGAAAAGGAGGGTGAAAACTGATGGAATTTCTTATTCAGCAGACTCTGATTTACACTATTCCCCTTTTAATAGTTGCCCTTGCAGGTGTTTTTGCCGAAAGAAGCGGCATTATTAACCTTGCCCTTGAAGGTATAATGATTTTCGGTGCTTTTGCGGGAGTTCTTTTCATTTACATTATGCAGAAGAATAATTTATTCGGCAAAGATAATGCACAGCTTCTTCTTGTAATCACACTTATAATAAGTGCCATATGCGGAGGGATTTTTTCACTGCTTTTATCCTTTGCCGCAATTGAGCTTAAATCTGACCAGACAATTACGGGTACCGCACTTAACCTGCTTGCCCCTGCAACTGTGCTTTTCCTTATCAATGTAATTGCAAAGCAGAATGTGCTGAGTATGGCATCTGGTGATGCGGCAAGCTGGTTTATGCTGAAAAAATCAACCTTCGGCTTTGATGATATCGACTCACTCAATCCCCTTATGCGATTTTTATTTATAAATTCCGAGGGTGAGATGAATTTTTTTGCAAGGACCTTCCTTGTAAAAAACTATCTTACAACTTATATCTGTATTGCAGTTTTTATTATCCTTGCGATTATACTTTATAAAACACGCTTCGGGCTGAGACTCAGAAGCTGCGGTGAAAATCCTCAGGCAGCGGACTCGTTAGGTATAAGTGTAAGAAAAATGCGTTATGCAGGCACAACAATTTCAGGTGCACTTTCAGGCGCGGGAGGCTTTGTGTTTGCACTGACCACAGCCAATGCTTCTTCAAACGGTGATGTTGCAGGCTTCGGCTTCCTTGCCCTTGCGGTTATGATTTTCGGTAACTGGAATCCCATTACTGTGGCTCTTTCGGCGTTTCTATTCGGGCTTTTCAAGTGCATTGCAGCCGCATATGCTACAATTGATATAAACGGTGACGGCATATTTCTTCTTAAGGAATCAGGAATAAGCACCAATTTTTACAGAATGCTCCCCTATCTTGTAACCCTGTCTGTTCTTGCTTTTACCTCAAAAAAATCAAGAGCACCCAAAGCAGAAGGAATCCCCTACGATAAAAGTGTGAGATAAAATAAAAAATTTTTTA
>JAXJQQ010000082.1:0-3037 GCA_036311065.1 Acutalibacteraceae bacterium
ATCGTGAGGTACCGGTTCACTTCTATTATCCTGAGGTGCCGGAAAATGAAACACAGAAATTCCCGTTGGTTGTTTTCTCGCATGGGGCATTCGGATATTATCAGAGCAATACTTCAACTTATCAGGAGCTTGCAAGCAACGGATATGTGGTCGTCAGCTTAGATCATCCATATCATTCCTTTTTTACAGAAGATACAGATGGAAAACTCATTACAGTAAATCCACAGTTTCTACAGGAAGTCATGTATGTGAATGAAGATTCCACGCCTGAATCAGAAATCAATGAGCTTTCCCATAAGTGGCTTGCAATCCGCCTTGATGACCTGTCCTATGCCATAGACAGTATCAAAGAAGCAACAGTAAAAAATGCATTAAGCTCCAATTGGTTTATGACGGAGAAAAACGGTGAAAATGATCTATTATCAGTGCTTTCCATGACAGATATGGAGAAAATCGGTGTGATGGGACATTCTCTTGGTGGAGCTGCAAGCGTGACACTCGGAAGAGAACGGGATGATATAGACGCGGTAATTGATCTGGATGGAACAATGCTTGGCGAACAGATCAGCTTTGAGAATGGCAGATACAGATACAACGAGGAACCATATCCGGTTCCAATTCTGGCAATTGACACAGAGTACCATTATATAGGAGCCCTGCAATATGGAAATCTGTATGTAAATAATGAAGTGCTAAGAAACGCAGCAGATGCACACCACACCTATTTTAAAGACAGCGGACATATGAACTTTACAGATTTACCACTGTTTGCACCTGCACTTGCAGACCTGCTCGGAACCGGAGAAATTGATGCCACAGAGTGCATCAAAACAACAAACATGATTGTTTTGGAATACATGAATTACTATTTGAAAGGAGAAGGCGAAATCAGCCTTCAGGAATGTTATTGATATCCTGGAAAGCAAATTCAATTTTGATTTTACCGTCATACTTGTTGCCGATAACCTCTTTGAAATCTTCTTCAATTTCGTGCTTGATTACGAAAACAACCTTTGTAAAGCCTGCTTCAATTGCATCATAAACTGAGTAGTCAAGAATGATTTCACCGGCAAGACCTACAGGGTCAATCTGCTTGAGTCCGCCGTATCTGCTGCCCATACCTGCAGCCATAATAACAAGAGTTATATCTTTCATTGTGCCGTCTCCTTAATTTTGTTTTATATATAATACCATTAACAGATAAAAATAGCAAGTTGAATTTTTCAAAAAAATATTATGAGGTTTTTGAAAAAAGCATTGACAGACCTCCCCCTGCAAGTGATATAATGTACCATAGCAGATTGTACGCGCATTATTGTTCGTAATCAATCACAAACCGGAGGTAAATACTATGGAAAAGAGAATTAAGCAACTTATCTGCCTTGCAATTTCACTTGTTATGGTACTTTCAGTTTCACTGCCCGCAATGGCGGCAACTGTTGAAAGCACAGACGATGTGATTATTTATATCAAGGGCTACGGATGTGCTATTTATGAAAATAACATTCCGTCAGAGGAAAACGTTAAGTTTCCCGTAACTGCTGACCTCGGAGCAATTGTTTCAAACTCACTGAAGCCTATCCTTTCAGGCTTTGCAAGCGGCGTTGTAACAAAGGACTACAGCAAATACTGTGACGAAATCTATAACGCAGTAGCTCCTATTTTTGAAAGCAGTCTTCTCGACAAAAACGGTGAAGCATCTGACGGCTCAGGCTGGGGCGGAGATGCACTCACCTCAGATTTTATTGTTTCAGAGGTGAACACACCCGAAAACAGTATTCTGTTCCCCTATGACTGGCGACTTTCACCCCAGTATAACGCAAAGATTCTCGAAAAGTTTATTGACAGAGTATGCGAAGAAAAAGGTGTTCAGCAGGTTGACATTATGAGCCGCTGTCTCGGTTCAACTCTTCTTAACTGCTATCTTGATGAAGGCACAAACACTAACAAGGTTGACGACGTTGTAATGTATATTCCCGGCACAGAGGGTATGTATATTCTCGGTGCTCTTTTCTCAGGTAATATTGAGCTCGATTCAGATAAACTCAATGTTTTCCTTGCAAACTATATTGAAACAAATGCTCTTATTGAAGACCCCTGCCTTAACTCTCTTGTTATCGGTCTTGTTGATTTCCTCAACCAGGCTAAGATTCTCGGTGTTACTGCTGACTATCTTCAGGACGGTCTTGAAAACATTATCAATGATGTTTTCCCAAGAATTATTCTTGCAACCTACGGCACCTTCCCCTCATTCTGGACAATGATTCCCGACAGATATTTCGAAGATGCAATCAATTTCACCTTCAATACTCCCGAACTCAAAGCAGAATATGCAGGCATTATTTCAAAGGCAAGAGATTATCACGACAACATTTATCTCAAGGCTTATGACACAATGAAGAAGCACCAGGCAAACGGTATGAGATTTATGGTTGTTTCAAAATATGACACAGCTATGATTCCTCTCGGCCCTGAAGCAGGCTATAACGGTGACTTCTATGCAGAAACAGAGCTTTCATCCTTCGGTGCAACAATTGCTCCCTTCGGTGAAACACTTTCAAAGGATTACATTGCTTCAATGAGTGAAGCTGACAAGCGTTTCCTTTCACCCGACAACAAAATTGACGCTTCAACCTGTCTTTTCCCCGAAACAACATGGTTCATCAAATACTGTCTTCACGACCATTGGCCCGAACCTCAGGACGCTATGGCAATGCAGTTCTTAAGAGATAAAAATATGACTGTGTTCACCTACAGCGAATATCCTCAGTTTCTCAAGGTCACCGATGTAACCTTAGGCGGTGACAAGACCTCAGGTGTTATGTCACCCGTTGAAGGTCCTGACGCAGAAGAAAAAGAAAGCTTTATTATGGGACTTGCTTCATTCTTCAAGAAAATCGCAGCGAAGATCATCGGCTTCTATGTTGAAATTCTTGCAAAGTTCCTTCCCAACATTACATAAAAAATTACCGGAGCATTTCGAGTATGCTCCGGATTTTTTTATTTTATCTCTGAACTGTGGGAGGCACCTGATAAC
>JAXJQQ010000083.1:0-4302 GCA_036311065.1 Acutalibacteraceae bacterium
GCATTTTTGATGTATATACCTAAAATTATTTATGATAGTTCGTGCAACTATCAGGGAAACAAGTTTCATGCTAGTGTTATGGAAAATGCATTGTTCGACTTAACCAAGGACTACATTTATATAGTCGAAAATAGCGATAATTGTGTAAATGTTAGTGAGACGAATGAAGAGGTAGATAAAAATTAACTTTTGTAATAGCGCTTTTGTGAGTACATTTTGAGTACAAAAACTTCCGGAAATAAAATCACCACGATGAAAAATGCAAAATGTGGATAATAAAATCACGAAAAAGCATTGAAAATCACAGTGATTAAAAAAGCGGAAGTCGAGTGGGAGTAAGTAATCAAACCCTCGAAAGTGGCTTAAAATAAGGCTTTTCGGGACTTTGAAATCTGCAATGATACTAATTTGATACTATTTTACTATTGCAGACAATAAATGATTATAAAAAACTATCCCCCTGAAAACGACAAAGTTTTCAGGGGGATTTTTCTATGCTTATAACTTAAATTCGTGACCTTTTTCTTTCTTTCGCATTTCTTTGAGTGCTTTTTCTGTGCGTTCAGCTTCAACTCTTGGAAATGTGTATCTCCAATGGTCGTATTCTTCTTTTGTAATTTCTCCGTTTAAGAATTTTTGGTATTCATTATGCCACAAGCGAAACATTTCATTCATACTTTGAGCTTTTGAATTTTCGGTATATTTGTCTAATGCGATACAATACTGACCTGCTTCATTTTGGGTTATGTGCATATAATTTGTATCTTCAAGTACAAACAAGGTGTGCATAAGACCGTTATAGGTATCAATATCAGGCACTTTTAATGCAAGTGGTGATACATCAAATATATATGAAAGTTTTTCGATGGTGTCCTCTTTCGGAACTCTTGTTTCAGATTCATATTGAGCAACACGAACATCGGCAGCTCTTTCGGGATAACGGAGCTTTAAGCCCAATTCCTTTTGTGTAAGGTTTTTTAAGGTACGGAAAAATCTTATTCTTTTACCAATAGCCATATCGTACACCTCGTAGATTAAACATTTTTATTTAGTATAACATATAATTTGACAAAATGCAATAGAAATTAAACAAAAAAGTTTAATTATTTTAATTCAAAACACTTGACATAAACAAATATGTTTAGTATAATACAGTTAACAACTAAACAAATAAGTTTAGTTAATATAAATTAAAGGAGGATTTTTCGATGGAAAACAAATTATTTATGCGTTCCGAAGAAGTAGCCAAAGAGCTTGGAGTTTCCAGAGCCTATGCTTATAAACTTATTAAAAAGCTGAACGAGGAACTAAGGGCGAAAGGCTATCTTGTAATCGAAGGAAGATTGAACCGTGAATACTTCATGGAGAAAATCTACACAAATAAAAACGGAAAGGAGAAATAAAAATGCCGGCTTACAAGGACAAGAAAACAGGTAAATGGTACGCTTCATTCTACTGTATGAATTGGAAAGGCGTACGGGAAAAGAAAATGAAACGAGGCTTTGAAACCAAAAAGGCAGCTCTTGAATGGGAGCGAGAATTTTTAAGACAATCCAAAGCCGACCTCGATATGAGGTTTGACACCTTTGTAGAATTATATGTTACCGACCTTAAACAAAGGCTTCGGGAGAACACTTTTCTCACAAAGGAAAGTATAATCTACAAAAAGGTACTTCCTTACTTCAAGGAGAAAAAGCTGAACGCCATAACAGCTAAAGATGTTATCAAGTGGCAGAATGAATTATTGGCTTACCGTGATGAAAACGGCAAACCTTATTCAAAAACCTATCTCAAAACAATTCATAATCAGCTTAGTGCAATATTTAATCACGCAATACGCTATTATGACTTGAAATCCAATCCGGCAGCCAAAGCAGGACACATTGGCGAAAAGGAAGCAGGAGAAATGGATTTTTGGACTAAAGAGGAATACAAATTATTTGCAAATGAAATGATGGATAAGCCAAAATCATTTTATGCGTTTGAGGTTCTTTATTGGTGCGGTATCCGCTTGGGTGAGCTTCTTGCTCTGACACCTGCTGATTTCGATTTTGAAAACGGACTTCTCCGTATAAATAAATCATATCAGCGTATCGGAACCCGTGATGTAATTACCGAACCGAAAACAAAGAAAAGCATACGCACAATAAAACTCCCGTCCTTCCTTTGTGAAGAAATTAAGGAATATTTGGGTATGCTCTACGGCATAAAACCTACAGATAGAATGTTCCCAATATCCAAGAGTTTCTTACATCACGAAATGGACAGAGGTTCAGCGGCAGCAGGTGTAAAGCGGATAAAAATTCACGGACTCCGTCATAGTCACATAAGCCACCTGATAGACTTGGGTTTTTCCGCAGTTGCCATTGCTGACCGAGTGGGACATGAGAGCATTGATATTACATACAGATATGCACATCTTTTCCCCTCAAAGCAGGTAGATATGGCAAACAAACTTGAAAACGAAAGGATTGATTTAATTGGATAAAAAACTTGATGCCAAAGGCAGATGGAGAAACAAAACCACATCGTTTATGATGTCACCTGAAGAACGGGCGGATTTAGATATTCGTGTCAGCCTTTCGGGACTGACAAAACAGGAATATATGGTTAGACGGTTGCTTGAAAGAGATATAATCGTTCAGCCAAATTCAAGAATTTATAAGGCACTCCGAAATCAAATGACGGAAATCCTTAATGAACTCCGCAGAATTGAAAACGGAGCAAATGTTGATGATGAACTGCTTGCAGTTATCAAAACGGTAGCGGAAACCTACAATGGTTTACAAGAAAAGTAAAAGTCCCAAAGTATCGGCAAATACTTCGGGACATGGAATGTGGTAAACACTCCTTAATTACAATTATCAGTTTACCACATTCCTGTTGATTTTTCAATAGGAACGAGGTGAAAAGTTTAATGTTTGATAAAAATTTTGATGATATGCAGACCGAAGAAATGAGGGAATATTTCAAACAAATGAACAATCCCTATTATCTTTACGCAAAAACAATGACAAATCTGTATGATGAGGTATATCAGCCCAAAACCCCTGTTATAGAAAATCTTTTATACAGCGGTACATACTTGTTTGTCGGTGCGCCGAAAGTCGGCAAATCGTTCTTTATGGCACAGCTCGCTTATCACATAAGCAGCGGTCTTGACCTTTGGAATTATAAGGTCAATAAAGGTACGGTTTTGTACCTTGCATTAGAGGACGATTATGCAAGACTTCAGCACAGACTTTATACAATGTTCGGAGCGTGCGAAAACGAGAAATTTTTTCTTGCCACACAATCCAATCAGCTCAACGGCGGTTTAGATAAACAGCTTGAGGGATTTATAGAAAATCATCCCGATACAAAGCTGATTATCATTGATACCTTGCAGAAAATCCGTGAACTCTCCGGCGATAAGTACAGTTATGCAAATGACTATGATATTGTAACAAAGCTAAAGAAATTCAGCGACAACAAAAATATCTGTCTGCTTCTTGTTCATCATACAAGAAAGCAGCAGTCTGACGATTGCTTTGAAACAATCTCCGGGACAAACGGATTGCTTGGAGCTGCTGACGGTGCGTTTCTTCTGCAAAAGGAAAAACGCACAGCATCAAAAGCTCTTCTTGATGTAGTCGGCAGGGATCAGCAAGACCAAAGGCTGCACTTGGAATTTAACCGGGAGCGTTGCTTGTGGGAATTTATAAAAGCTGAAAACGAGCTTTGGAATCAACCAACCGACACTCTGCTTGAAAGTGTTTCAAAAATTGTAAACATTGAAAGTAAAGAGTGGACAGGAACGGCAACGGAGCTTATATTAAAACTTGGTTTGGATATTTCTCCAAATTCGCTTACAAGGCATCTGAATGTTAATGCAGACAGGTTGTTTAACGAATATCATATTTCTTACGAGAGTTCACGCACCCACGCAGGCAGACAAGTTACATTCAAGCTCATACCGAAAGAGCAAGAATAACCGTGTCGATTGTGACGATAGTGACGGTATTTTGCGTGACGATATTGGTATCTAAAATATCGTCACGACCGTCACGGATAGGATGGGATAGGATATGAAAAATATACAAATAAAGCAAGAACTTTTTATAAAGCTGATACAGTATTTTTACAGCGAAGAAATCGGGTATGACAATGAGGGATTATTCGATTTGGAGCGTGAAATCAAATCCGAGCTTCAAAAGAAGTTGGATAAGGTTTCGATGCGGAGTTACTACACAGCATACAAAACTGCCCCCACAGAGCAGGAGCGTGAGGAAGCACGCAATAAATATCTCGATGAAAAAGGAA
>JAXJQQ010000084.1:0-7993 GCA_036311065.1 Acutalibacteraceae bacterium
CATGTGCCGCTGTACTTTACGGCTGTACATCGGGTGGTGAAAACAAAATGGAAAATTCATACGAGCAGATTACTCCTGCGAAGGCAAAAGAAATAATGGACAACGAAAACGGTTATGTTATTCTTGATGTCCGCACACAGGAAGAATATGATAAGGCACATATAGACGGTGCAATTCTCATACCCGACTATGAAATTGTCGCCAAGTCTGAAAGCATACTCAAAGATAAAAATCAGCTTATTCTCGTTTACTGCAGAAGCGGCAGACGAAGCAAAAATGCCGCAAGTGAGCTTGTATCATTGGGATATACCAATGTTAAAGAGTTCGGTGGAATAATTGACTGGCCTTACGAGACTGTTTGATTATATAGGATATGAAATTAACCTCCTTGGTTGTACTATGATGTACAAATCAGGGAGGTTGTTTTTTAATAAAAATGTGTGTTGAGTTTGAGGGTTGGGTGTGGTATAATCAGTATAGTTCTATGTTCGCGAAAATTACAAATTATGTTATGAATACATAATTTTAGAAAGAAGGATAAAAATGAGTGAAGAAAAGAAACTTGAAAAAGAAGTCGCGTTGGAGAATATTATTACTTCTGCTGTGCAAATTCCCGGTGTAAAGGTTGATAGAAAGAAATTTCTTGCTGAAACTTTTGCTAATCACGATGTTGTTTTGGAAGACATTTTTGAATTAGGTCCCATTGAAGCTGGCATATCTCAAGAAGACCTTTCGAAGCTTGCTAACAAGCTCATACTTTCAAGAACAGGTCAATCTTCAATAGCATCCTTTGTTGCCGGTATCCCCGGCGGTTTAGCTATGGCTGCTACTGTTCCTCTCGATGTTTTACAGTTCTTTGGTATGGCAATAAGACTTGCTCAGGAATTGTCCTATCTTTACGGTGCAGACGATTTGTGGCAGAACGGTCAGCTTGATGACGAAAAAGTAAAAAATCAGCTTTTATTATACTGTGGTGTTATGTTTGGTGTATCGGGTGCGGTTTCAGGTGTAAGAGTTCTTTCAACACAAATCGCAAAGACTACACTCAAGAAGCTTCCTCAGAAGGCTTTAACAAAAACCTTCTGGTATCCTATGATTAAGCAAATCGGAAAAGCCATAGGTATTAAGGTTACAAAATCAACCGTGGCAAAAGGTATTTCTAATGCCATCCCTGTAATTGGCGGTGTGATTTCAGGCAGTATGAACTTTGCTTCTATGTTACCTATGGCCAACAGATTACAGTCCACTCTTGAAAGTGCAAACTTCGGTTACACAGAAGCTGACCTTGAAAGAGATATTGACATAATCGAAACTACCGACTACACTGATGAGCCCGACGAATTAGAGGATTTAAAAGCAAAGGTTGTTGAAAACAGCAAGAAAATAGGCAACAATATATCAAACCTTTTCAATAAGAAAAAGAAAGATACAGAAGCCCCCACTCAATCTGAAGACCCCTTCGAGGCTATTAAGAAACTTGCAGAACTCAAAGATATGGGAATAATCTCGCAGGAAGAATTTGACAGCAAGAAAGCAGAATTATTAACGAAAATATAAAAGGTATAAAACTCCGTTTACCTGTTGATGTAGATAAACGGAGTTATTGTTAAATCTCTTTATGTAATAAATCAAGTGTCTCTTTTGAATACGAATAAATACAATCAAAACACTGTTTTAGTTGCAATTTATTCTGCCCGTTTACAAATTTCTCAACATCTTTATTGTCTAATATTTCTAATGTCCTATCTCTTTTTTTTCAATACTGTTTTAAATCTATATGGATGATATGCGCAAAGAATAAGCTTTGGTGATATAGGATAGCAAATTATCGTTGATGGTTGTAACAAACCATTAGAAAAAGGCATAGCATTAAGAGTGTCTGAATTAATAACCATAACAGGATTATCACTTGTAATAAAAGGAATCGCACTATTTGTCCTATAAAAAACAAAATTATAGTTGATTAATATGTTTGCCATTTTTAAAAGAAGCTCCTCATTCAATATAGATTCCATAGATAGCTCTTTAAAGTAATTTTTATCGTTTTCAATTTTTTGAAAAACTTCAGTCAATTTTTCATTATCTAAATTTTTAAAATATTTTTGTGCAGATTTGAAAGCTTTAGGAATTGTGCGTTCGTACAATTCCTTTTCGTATTTTCTAGTTTGTTTTCCTCTTAACAGTTGAAAAATCAAATGAAACATTAAATTTTTCTTATCGTCTCTCGATATGACAGTAGCTTTGTTTTGTATTAATACATTTTCGCAATTTTGCCTTATTTTTTCTAACAATGGACTAAGTTGTGGTTCAACTATTTTAGCATATAAATCATCCCAAAAATACTTATCCTCATAGCTATCAATTGTATAAAAATGGCGTTCCGCTGCAATATTTTCAATGTTGTCAGGATAAACAAACCTTCTCGATTTTGAAAGCACAAACACATTTTTTCCTTTTTTACCACTTGCAAAATTTTTTAAATACCCCTGTGGAACATAATGTTGTTTTCTTTGCTCACTCATTTATTTCACCCCTAATGTTGTCTAATATAATTATAAGTATTTCATCAATTAAAATCAAGTAATACAATACTCATCTCCTCACACATTCGACAAAACCTCCTTAACTTTGTACAATTAAGTCACAAAGATTAAGGAGGAATTTTTATGTTACCAAAACACTACACAAACGAAAAAACAGGCATCAGCTACACCCTTCACGGCGACTACTATCTGCCGGATTTGGTTCTTCCCGAGCAGGAGAATAACCGTCCGATAGGCAAGTGGGGAAGCTTGCACAAAAGTTACCTGCAACAGCACAAGAAAGTCTTTTATAACACCCTCATCAGCAGTCTCACCCTTCACTCTCACCTTGCCGACATAGACGAGCAGGCACGGAGTATGTTTGACACCCTAGTTGAGCAGATGATGAAAAGGGAAGGAGTCACCGAAAAGCTTAAAGAGCAGAATCAGATGGAATGGATTTGCCGTATGAGCAACATTCAGGAAAGAGCAACGGAAATCGTCTGCAAAGAGCTGATATATACATAATATAAAAATCCTTTATCTCCGTCCAAAGAGATAAAGGATTTTTATTTACATATAAGGCTTCAATTTTTCTATTAATTCAAACACTTTTGTTCCCGGTGAAGAATTGGAAGGTGTCTTTCCCGAATTGATTTTATCAAGGCGCTTTGCATTTTCTATAGCAAAATTCTGATAATTCTTCAAAACTAAGAACATATCCTCCCTGTTTTTACTATAGTCTCCGGCTCCTATTGCATTTAAATTTTCAGACAGCTTGCTTTTATACTCATCACGGTGCAAATCAGAATGCATAAAACTGAAATGAAGCAAAAACCACAATTCAATACACTGATTTGACCATATCGCATGATACTTGCAATCTGAGTTGCTTTCATTTTCACACAAAACAGGAACAACATCGATCTTATCTTTAGGAAAATCATCCGTATCATAAATTATCCAAACATGTTTATATCCGTTTGGATTTTCTCTAACCAGTTGTTTAGCTTTATCAAAAAGATTAACCGTATTATCGCCTTGTCCCACTATTTCCAAATGAATTCTTTCACTGTAGTTTTGATTTATCAGTTCCTTAATCGATTTGAAATAGTTCGGTTCTGTTTTTGTTCCTTCAGTAATAATCAAATGGTATTCCGGTTGAATTTTCTTTTTTCTTTCATATCTTTTGGACATCCATTCCTTATCCAAATCAGATTTCTTCGGTGGTTTCAAACTCATGTTAAATCCTCCCAAGAAAGCATCGTTTTAAGATATGGGTCTGCACCGTATCTGCCTTCTAAATATTGTCTGTCATAAGCAGCTGTATGATTAACCCTTTTGCCGTCTTCCTTGCGGATATCATAAAGAGAATAAATTTCACTGCTGTGATTTTCATCAAGAGCAGCAAACCAAATCTCATCTCTTCTAAATACATCGTTCTTAAGAATTGACATATCGTGACAAGTAAATAAAAGCTGTGCACCATTCTTATTTATTTCTCTGTTGGTAAACAAGCTTACAATATATTTAAGCAATTTCGGATGAAGCTTCGAATCTAATTCATCTACGATAACCAATCTTCCTTCTATTAATGCATACATAATTATAGGCAAAGTCGCAAATATTTTTCTGGTTCCTTCTGATTCATTGGTAAAAGGTAACGGATAAATCTGCGAATTAATCGTACGCTTCAGATAAAATTGATTTTCTTCCTTGTCAAAGGCATAATCAGTAATATCTATACCCATATCGTTAATTGCAGTTATGAAGCTATTTTTAAATTTTTGGTCATCTGAAAGAAGAATGCTCTTTTCAGTTGTTTGATTTGCATAGTTTCGAATAACACAGGATTCAAACCATTTCTGCACCTCAGCAATTACCGGAATATTATAATTAATAGCCAAAAAAGAAAGATACGGCATTTTGGGATTAGCATCTGTATTAATCGAAGACTTTGATATACTGCTACCTAATTCTATTTGCTCTTCTTCTCTTTCAAAAATTACCGCAGGCTTCTTTCCGCCGATTGACTTCCTTTGCAGATATTCAGAAATTACTTTGTCTTTTAAAACAGAAATGTAATACCTGTATTCATTACTCTGTGTACGAAAATAAATATTAAATTCCGTTGGTAAATCACATGATGTTTCATCAAATTTAAAAGGTTCATTGACAATCTTGTGCTGAAAAATCATTGAAGTTCTGTTTTTACCAAGCTGGTGTATAGGTTCAACAACAAGATTAATCAAACAGGAAAGAGCTTGCAGTAAGCTTGTTTTTCCTCCACCATTGGGGCCATATATAACGCTGACCGGTAAAAGGGATGTTGCGTTTTCGCTAACAATCAAACTATCCTCATGCTCAGCCAATGTTGCTGCTTGAAAATCAAAAACTGTTTCATTTTTATATGACTTAAAATTCTTAAAACCAAATTGGCAAATCATTTCCATACGCCTCCTATCGCCATTATATTAACATTATAACGCCCAAATGTCAAGTTTATACCGCCGTTTGTAAAAATAATTTTTACAAACCACCATATAAAATGCAAATATTCGTTATTTTACAACAATTCAAACCTACTCTTCTCAAACTTAATCATTCCCTCATCCCGCATTTTGCAAAGCTCATTTGACATTGCACTGCGGTCAACACAAAGATAGTCCGCCAGCTGCTGACGGTTAAAGGGTACGGTGAATGTGGAACTGCCTTGGCGTTTTGCTTCCTCGGAAAGGTAAGAAATCAGCTTTGCACGGGTGGTACGCCCCGACATGTGTCCGAGCTTCTGCACAAGCCGTCTGTTCTTATCGGAAATGGCGAAAAACATATTCTGCACTATCATATTGTGAAAACGGCAGGCAGAGGAACAGGTGGTAAGTATTCTCTTTACATCAAAGAAAATTACCGAGCTGTCCTCGACGGCAACAACATCATTTAAAAGTGCTCCGCTTTCGGGTGCGGCGTAGCCTTCGCCGAACATCTCACCCACGGAAATGACGGAAAGTATACTGCGGTTGCCCCAATAATCGTCCTTCTGAATGTGTATCTTGCCTTCAACGAGAATGAAAATATCACTTATATGCTCACCCTCACGGAGGATATATTCTCCCTTTTTATATGACTTTTTTCTCGCACCGAGACAAGAAAGCAGGGAAGCGATGTCTTCCTCACCCACGCCCGAAAAAAGCTTGGTTCTTTTCAAGACTGGAATGTATTTCTTCATAAAAGCCTCTTTTCCGTTGTAAAAACAACCGACTTATTATAATTATTGTAATATAATGGACTCAACAAGTCAAGAGAGGAGTTATTTCTATGATAAGAAAGATTATTAAAATAGACGAAGAAAAATGTAACGGCTGCGGTGCCTGTGCGGCGGCTTGCCACGAGGGTGCCATTGAAATTATTGACGGCAAGGCAAGGCTTACCCGTGAGGATTACTGCGACGGTCTCGGTGACTGTCTGCCTGCTTGCCCTACAAATGCAATCACCTGTGAGGAAAGAGAAGCACCTGCCTACGACGAGGCGGCTGTACTCAAGGCAAAGGAAAAGAAAGCATCTGCACCTCTGCCCTGCGGTTATCCCGGCACACAGTCAAAGGCAATTAACCGTGACAGTTGTGACTGCGGTACTGCTTCTGCACCCGTCAGCAGTCAGCTCAGACAGTGGCCTGTACAGATTAAGCTTGTACCCGTCAACGCACCCTACTTTGACGGAGCAAATCTTCTTGTGGCGGCAGACTGTACCGCTTATGCTTACGGAAATTTCCACAATGAATTTATCCGTAACCGTATAACGCTTATCGGTTGCCCGAAGCTTGACGAGGGAGATTACACCGAAAAGCTGACGGCTATCATCAAGAATAACGACATCAAAAGTGTGACCGTTGTGCGTATGGAGGTGCCCTGCTGTGGCGGCATTGAAAACGCAGTCAAGAGAGCTCTTATGGCAAGCGGTAAGTTTATACCGTGGAGAGTTGTTACGGTGACAACTGACGGCAGATTGGTAGAGTGAGGTAATATATGAAAACGCCCCTGACTTTTTAAAAGTCGGGGGCAAAAATGTTGACCAATTATTCGTTTAGTGATAGAATTTTGGTATTAAACATATGGGAGATACTTTTATGGGATTGTTTGATATGTTAAAAAAATTGCCAACTTTAAACGAAATCAAAGGTAGTTTCGGAGAACAACTTACAAAGTACTATTCAAAAATAATGAACGATACTTTGATTTTACACGATGTCTTAATTGAAGGTGCGGAGGGTTACACCTCGCAAATTGACCTGATAATGATTGGTGTAAGAGGGTTATATGTTATAGAGGTCAAGAACTATGAGGATGCTCGCATTTACGGAGACGGAAGGAAAAGCAAATGGTACTATTACCGCGGTGGGAAGAAATATGAAATTTATAACCCAATAAAACAAAACAAAAAACACATTGAATATCTGAAGGTATTTTTAAAAGATTTTGGTGAAGTTCCTTGCTTCTCTGTTATTACAATGTTGTGCAATGATTTTAAAGTTTCAAACATAAATAACACCCCTGATGAATGTACAACTGTAGTATGCAGTTCTTTGCTTGCAATGGATAGAGGTATTGACCTTATAGCAAAAGATAAACCTATAGTTTTCGATGAACAGAAAAAACATCAGATATACGATTTTATTTTAAATAATCAGTTGATAGGTAAAGAAGCAAGAAAAGAACACAAAGAAAATGTGATCTCCTATAAAAAATCATTAGACGATATGAAAGAACAAAAGATATGCCCATACTGTAAAACAGAACTTGTTTTACGTCATGGAAAGTTCGGTGACTTTTACGGATGTTCTAATTATCCAAAATGTAAATACACACTAAAAGAATAAAATTACCTCTGCCAGACAATCGGCAGAGGTTTTCTCTTATTTTAATCCTTTTGCAATAGCAATCAGATGTTCTAACTGTTCATTACTTAAATTCTTTGTGGCATCAAGAAGCTCTTTTGATTTGGTCGGATTCTTTACAGACACATCAAAAAATTCCATAGGTGTAATGTCAAGATAGTCACAGATATAAAAGAACACAGCCATAGAAGGAAAGTTAACTCCATTTTCAATGTTATTGATATAACCTTCACTCTGACCGATAGACAAACTCATTTCACGGGCAGATACTCCCTTATTCATTCTGAGTTCAGTTAATCTCTTAATAAAATCTTCTCTTTCCATATTCATCACCTACCTGTATATGATTATACTAAATACAAGTAGTATTATTATCTAAATCAATTATCAATATATGTTGACATATCTAATTTATTTAGATATAATAGTTAATCATATCTATTCTATTTGGTTTAGATTTGGTTAACTTTAATCTTAATGACCGCTATACACACAATTATTATTTGAAGATGCCTCATGCCAACGGCGGGCCGGTCTTCGTACTCTTAAATGAGTCAACAGAGATAGCGAGGTCATAAGA
>JAXJQQ010000085.1:0-1882 GCA_036311065.1 Acutalibacteraceae bacterium
CTTACAAATAAGGCTTAATTTGTAAAAAAATATAAAAAATAAGGCATCTGAAAATATTCTCAGATGCCTTACAGTTCAAAGCTTCTATTATAGAAAGATCAGATTATTATCAGCTTTCCTTTTTACGCTTGATAAGTGACATAATGCACATACCAAGTCCCATACCTGCAACACCGCTGATAGCTATTGCCCCGTATGCAAACATACTGCCGATAACTGTGGGAACTGATGTTTCAGCTGTTTTCTTATTGTTTGAGTTACCGAAAGCCATATAAACAGTTTCTGTGTTTTCTTCGCCGTTGAAGGAGTTGAGGTTATAGCAATTCTTTGTACCAAAGCCTGCAACGGGTGTGTACTTACCGAAGTTGTCAGCTGAATCAATAAAGTAGCCTGTTGAGGTCATACACTTACCTGCTTCGAAGCTCTTTGTGTAGTAAATTGCGTTCCACTGATTACCGTCGTAACCGTTTGTATCACCGGGCTTTTCAGCAGTTTTATCACCGTCCTGATAGAGTGAATTTACAACGGTGTAGTTGATGAATCTGTTACCGTTTGCAGTAGAAACTGTATCTACCATATTTGAGGGAATCTTTGTGTAGCTGGGGTTGTATTTATCAACAATCCGAACGATTGAGTAAATACTGAAAGCAATCATTGCAATACCTGCAGCAATACCGAGAGATGTTAAAACAACTGTACTTGTCGGGACAGAATGCTTTGCATTCAAATCTTTGATACTTTTTTCAAAACTTTTAATATAATTCGCTGATTTTTCTGTCGCATCAGAGTTAAAACCTTTACTAACAATATCATAAAGTTGTTTTTCATGATCTAAAGCAAACGTGTACTCATTTAATGCTTCCAAATCAGCAGGAGACCAGTTTGTATTGGCGATTGCCTTCTTAAGGAAGTGGAGTGAAGTACCTATGAGAGCAACACCGCCAACACCAACGAGGGATGAAATTGTTATATCACCTGCCATATTACCTGTGAAGCAAGCAAACCAGCTGTTGCCTGATGATGCTTCTTCTCTTAAAGCATCTGATGTAACAGCCACCGCACCTTCAAGAAGATTCATATCTGTACCAAGGTAAACTGATAAGGGTTCAAGTCCTTCTTCTGTTTCTTTGAGCTTTGCTTCGAGCTCTTCATCGGACATTTCAACTGCATTGTAAACAAGCACTGAATGAAGCTGACCTGAAACTGCCATTGCACGCTGACCTTCTGTCATAGCCTCAACAAAGGGATAAAGAAGCTTGTAATCAACATCTGTAGCATTTTCAAAATATTCTCTGTAGTTTGTTTCGCCGTAAGGAATAGATGCTAAAACAAGATCAAAGCTACCGAGAAGAGTAACAATATAGGTAGGCATCACTAATGCAAGATCTTTTTCTTCCTGAGTCATTTCGGTATCAGCTTCGATCTCTGCAATTTCAGCCTGTGCATCAGCGAGCATTTTCTTTAACTGCTGAATTTTGCCTGTAAGCTCTTTTGCGTTATCAAAATACTTGTCTTTAGTATATACTGATTTGTCTGCAACCGATGCCTTAATACGCTCAATAAGGTCACCGTCATCAGCAACACCCATTGAAAGAAGAATTCTGATATTATCAAGAATGTTAGGGTTACCCTTTAAGAGAATATCTGCAAAGTCCTTGTTATCTCCAGGGAAGTTAAGCATATAGTCGCCCATGTATGTCTTTACGCCTTTGTCATCCTCAACATAGTAATAGTTGAGCTGACGGTAAGCAAGCTGTGCTTCTTTCTTACCTGCCTTGTAGTTTGCAGCGAATTCATTTGCCGCAATACGAAGGTTGTTAACCTCCGAGCTGTATGTATCCATTGCTTCCTCGAAGATGGTTTCATAGTCAGAAACATTGAA
>JAXJQQ010000086.1:0-2765 GCA_036311065.1 Acutalibacteraceae bacterium
CACCCTTAATATCCCCTGTGAAGAAAGAGAGGTGAAAACTTATCAAAGACATCAGAATTGTAGCGAGAGTTACAGAAAAAGAGAAAAAGAAGATTGAGCGTAATGCTTCAAAATGCGGACTATCTACAAGTGAATATGTAAAACAAAGGGCATTGGGCTTTGAACCAAAAACGGTTCCGCCTGATGCCTTTTTTCATTTCTGTGAAAAGTTTGATGCACTTATTGATATGGGCATTTCAAAAGATGTTGAAGCTGAAGCTTTTAATCTTCTTGCTGAAATAAGCGATGTACTCATTAAGCCAAGAAAGGAGCAAATTGAAAATTGGCAACCACCGGATTCTGGCCAGTAAAGGGCAAATTAAAGTCTGTTATTGTTTACGCTGAAAATCCTGATAAAACTATGAATCCTAAATTCTTTGACTCGGATTTGTATGCTACCTTACAGTATGCCGAGAACAGCAACAAAACTGACCAAGAGCTTTTTGTCAGCGGTATCAACTGCTCAAAGCATAATGCTTATGCACAAATGGTAGCGGTTAAAAAGAAGTTCGGTGAAAAAGGCTCGGTTGTAGCTTATCACGGTTATCAGAGCTTTAAGAAAAATGAAGTTACACCCGAAGAGTGCCACGAAATAGGTATAGAAACAGCAAGAAAAATGTGGGGTGACAAATATCAGGTGATTGTTACTACTCACCTTGACAAGCAGCATCACCTGCATAACCATTTCGTAATTAACAGCACATCTTTCAAGGACGGTCTTAAATTCCGAAACAAAATCGGTGACCATTATGAGCTGAGAAAAATATCCGATGCCATCTGCAAGGAACGAGGTAAGTCAGTTCTTGAAAATGCACCTTTCTACGGTGGTGAAAAGAAAGCCTATTGGCTTCATAAGCAAGGCAAGAAAACTCACAGAGATATGCTCAGAGAAGATATTGAAATTTGTCTTACCGTAGCTACAAATTGGGACGAATTTAGGAGAGTTCTGTTTACTATGGGCTATGAGGTTGATTACAGGCGTTTTACCATCAAGGCAAAGGATTGGGAAAGAGGCGTAAGGGTTGAGAGCCTTGGCTATACAGTCGAAGGCATTGAAAAGAGATTCAACGATACCTATTACAGCGGACATCACCTTGCTGATTGGAACAACTTCTTCTATGCAAGACGCAGATACTTTCCTCTTGAATCAGTAAAAAAGAAATTGGAGTTTAGCATTGAGCACGGTAAACGACCTGAGGTTATTTATGTTGACACTATTCTTCTGCTCATTATATTAGTTTTTCAATTACTGAAAGAAGTTGCAGATGTAATGCTCCTGACACCTGAAATGAGACACGCCGCAAAGGACATCAAACAATATGTATCTGATTATCATTTTCTGACCGACAATCAGATTCGGACTACAGATGATTTAACAGTTACTATTGATGAAACAAAAGCAAAAATTGCCGAGCTTGAAGAAAAGCGAAGCAAAGCAGACAACAAAAGACGCAGAGCAAGTACTCCCGAAGATAGAGAGAGGTACAAAGTACTGCGCAAGGAGATTACAAAAGAAATCACACCTTTGAGAAAGCAAATTAAACAGGCAGAAGATATTCTTGATAAATCTCCTCATTTATATGAGCTCTTACAAAAAGAGCATCAGGCAGAAATTAATAAAATACGAAAACTTGAACGCACCCGATGAGGTGCAATTTTTATTATGAAAGGATTTTTTAATATGAATAAAAATTTTGAAAAATTAGTAACAACCATGAGCGTATTTACAGATACACTCACCCCTCTCACCGAGTCACCCTTTAAAGTTGTTGATGACAAGGCAATGAGAGATTTAACCGAAAGCATTAAGAAGTTCGGTATTCTTGAACCTATTACCGTTCGCAAGCCCGAAGATACCAAAAGCGGAAAGTTTGAAATCATCTCAGGCTATCGCAGATGGGAAGCGTGTAAAAATTTAGGTATCACCTCTGTTTCCGTTAGAGTGCTTAATCTTTCAAGAGACGATGCAATTATAGCTATGATTGATGCTAACCTCTGTCACAGAGAGCAAATCCTGCCGAGTGAAAAAGCGGCGGCTTACAAAATGAAGCTTGATGCTATGAAGAGGCAGGGCTACAGAAGTGATTTGGAGGCAGATACAACTTCTGCAACATTGTTGCAGAAGTCAGAAACATCCATTCAGAAGCTTGCTAACGAAAGTGAAGATAACAGAGAAACTATCAGGCAGTATATCCGACTAACCAACCTCGAAAAGCCGCTTCTTGACCTTGTAGACAGTGGAAGAATGGCATTCCGTCCTGCAGTTGAGCTTTCGTATTTACCGCCCGCAGAACAGCAGATGGTACTTGAAACTTATGAAACGGATGAGATAACCCCCTCTCTTTCACAGGCACAGAGAATCAGAAAACTGTCAGAACAAGGCTCTCTTGATACGGACAATCTGTTTGAGATTATGACCGAGCCGAAAGCAAACCAAAAGCCGACAATAAAATTCTCAGTAGAGAAGTTAAAGACGGTAGCTCCGAAGGTAAAAGAGAGCGACCTTGAAAACTTTGTTATGAAAGCCTGTGAGCATTATTACAGATATCTTCAGCGACAGCGAAATAGGGATGCGAGGTGATGAGTATTGATTAGCAGAATTATAGATTTATATAAAGGTATAAAGGGTAAGTTTGTAAAAACTATAAGCAACATTAAAGGTGAATGTGCTTTCAGCATCCCTGATGTTTCAACCTTTACCAAAGAACAGAAGATTGCCTTTGACC
>JAXJQQ010000087.1:0-46354 GCA_036311065.1 Acutalibacteraceae bacterium
GCATTTTCGGGAGGATTCTTATCAAGGCCTTCCCACCATACAGTGTTATCATCAAGATTGTGAGCAACGTTTGTGAAGATTGTGCCCTTCTTTGTTGAAAGAAGTGCGTTGGGGTTGGACTTCATGTTGGTACCGGGAGCAACACCGAAGAAACCGTTTTCAGGGTTGATAGCATAAAGTCTGCCGTCTGCACCCTTGCGGATCCAAGCGATATCGTCACCTACGCACCATACCTTGTAGCCCTTATTCTTGTATCCTTCGGGAGGAATGAGCATAGCGAGGTTGGTCTTACCGCAAGCTGAGGGGAATGCAGCACAGATGTACTTAACCTCTCCGTCAGGCTTTTCAATACCAAGGATGAGCATATGCTCAGCCATCCAGCCTTCTTTTCTGCCCTGGTTGGAAGCGATACGAAGAGCGAAGCACTTTTTACCGAGAAGAACGTTTCCGCCGTAGCCTGAGTTAACTGAAATAATTGTGTTATCCTGGGGGAACTGGCAGATGTATCTCTTTTCTTCGTCGATATCGCAACGGCAGTGAAGACCGCGAACCCAGTCATTGCTGTCGCCAAGAGCTTCAAGTACGTTGAAGCCGACTCTTGTCATAATGCACATATTGAGAACAACATAGATTGAGTCTGTAAGCTCAATACCTGCTTTTGAGAATTCTGAGCCAACGGGACCCATTGAATAAGGAATGATATAAGCAGTTCTGCCCTTGTAGCTGTCCTTAGCAATGCCGTAAAGCATTTCATAAGCTTCAGCGGGATCCATCCAGTTGTTTGTGGGGCCTGCTTCTTCCTTTGTGGAAGCACAGATGAAGGTTCTGCCTTCAACACGAGCAACGTCGTTAACTGCTGTTCTGTGGAGATAACAATCGGGAAGGAGTTCCTGATTGAGCTTAATCATTTCGCCTGTTGCGCAAGCCTCTGCGCGGAGAGCTTCGATCTGTTCGTCGCTACCGTCAATCCATACAACTTTGTCAGGATTTACGAGTGCGAGCTTGTCTTCGAGCCATTCGAGAATGCTTTTGTTGTTTGTGGGTGCGTTTTGAAGCATTGTAAAATCTTCCTTTCCAAAATACATTTTTACTCAGTAGCCTAAAATTACTCCTTGTACTCCATACTACTATTCTTCTACATTATACTGATTTTTATTGCATTTTGCAATAGATAAAATACATTTTTTATAATAAATACTATTCACTTTAGGTATAGCCATATATAAATCGCTGATAAAAAAGGATTTGCGAAGACATAATCTCTGCAAATCCTTTATATCTTTTTAAATTAATTATCCGAATAAATCGCCGAAAAGTCCGTTACCTTCATAATGGAATTTACCGCAGGCACACTGCTGATTTAATCCGAATATCTGATTGAAAAAGTTTACAATCTTGAACAGAATACCGGAAAGACCGTCCGGGTTGTGGCAGAAGCAGCTGCAATCAACAATTTCACCGCTGTCAGTTTCAACAAAGTGGGTGTAGCATCTTTCGCACATACCGTCATTATTCTTATCAATATGTCCGTAAGCGGGTATAACCTCCCCTGCTTCTTCATATCTGCAATAAAGGCAATAACGCACTACCGAGTGACCGTCCTTAAGACATTGTGCAGGTATTTCAGGAATAACAACCTGATATACGTGGTCCTTTTTTGCTATAGGTCTTGTTTCTGAGAAAGTACAAGATGTGCAGTCTCTTCTTTCCTCGCCTTCCTCTTTGCAGGTAGCAGCCCTTGTCTGAGTCCACTTTTCTTCCATTGTATGGCTTGCCTTAAGTTCATCCTTATATTCAACAGAGAAGACCTTGTTACAATCAGGACATCTGTCAATAATATAACCGTCTGTAATACAAGTGGGCATTACTTTATATATTGCACGGTTGATATGTGAATCTGCTGCAAAAGACTTCTCTTCTGTCATAGCGCCCTTACAGTAAATGCAACTGATATAAGCCTTGCCGCCTTTAGCACAGTCACCTTCAGAAATTACCCATCTACCTTCTGTATGAATAAGAGCTGAACCTTCATCTGTTACGGTTGAAGTTACTGAACAATTATCACATTTTGCTGTTTTTGTTCCGTCTGCACCGCATTTTGCATTACCGTCACTTTCATATTTTGTAAAGCTGTGACCGGTTGCGGGAAGAATTTCAGTTCTTTCATTATCCTTATGGAAACGGCATACAAGAACCTGATATCCGTCCTCTTCGCAGGTGGGTGCAACATATGTTATTTCACCCTCTGCAGGTCTTTTGGGATCCCAATGATGCTCACCGGAGATTGGAATAGCTACTGTACCGTTTGTATTACACTTGGTACAAACTACCTTCATAATACCCTCGCTCCAGCAGGTAGGCTCTTTTATAATTTCATACATTCCTTCTTCATAGCTCCATGTATAGCTGTGAGCAGGAATAACTCTTTTATCTTCCTTGTATTTACATACCTTACAAACTCTGTATTCCTCACCGTCATATTCGCAGGTGGGAGCTGTTCTTAAAATCCATTCACCTTCATAAATATGTGCATTATCGTCATAAGGAATTACATCTGTTTTTTCCTGACCGCATACAACACCGTCAGCACTTTCATTTTCACAGTAAGCAACTCTTGCACCGGTTTTGTTACATGTTGCTTCTTTGGTAACGATCCATTCACCGTAGGAATGTGCATATACATCAGCAGGTAAGGTTACCACTTTTGTTTCATAGCAATCATCTTTAATACAATAGAGATATTCTGCACCTTCCTTTACACAAGTAGGGGCAACATAAGCATAACGCTGATAATCGTGATTATATACTGTTTCACCATATTTTTTATTGCCGCAGACCTTGCAGAAAAGACCTCTGTTTTCCTGGCAGCCGTATACAGATTCAACGCGCCATTCACATACACCTGCACAATCAGAAACAGAACAGTATTCAATATCCTCTGCTGCACTGCTCATGATTACAGCTGAAACAGAAAACAGCATTATCATACAAATAAGTGCAAACAGTATTCTTTTAGTTGTTTTCATATATTTTACCTCCGACTATATATGTCGTCTTATGCGTGTACGATACCGCACTGACATACTTCCATTTTGAGAAGCTTCCAGATAAACTGAAGAATAGGAAGCAGGAAATTTTTAATTATTCCCATTTCGCTATGGCAAAGGCAGCTGCAGAAAACACCTTCTTCAAGCAGTGCACCTGAGCAAAGGTCACATTTATTATCGCTGTTTGCATCAATATGTTCGAGCACAGGTATTACTTCAACGGGAGAAGATGTAAGGCAGGTCTGACAACGTCTTGAAGCAGTTTTACCTTCCTTATAGCAGGTAGCAGCCTTGCCGTCAATAGGCATATAGCTATGGTTTGTGATTGAAATAATATCCTTCTGCTGACAGCGCTTACATTCCCTTATATATTTTCCGGTTTCGTGAGGATTCTCACCTTCAAAGCACTTTGTGTAAATAACATTATCGCCCCATATATGACCGGCGTCAGTGCGTTCAACCTTTAATTCAAAACCACATATGCTGCATTCGTAGTAGATATACGGAACATAGTCAGGGTCATCCTTTTTACAAGGAGCATCCTTCTTTATTTCAACATAATAATGATTAAGCTGAACAGGAACAATCTCTTCTTCAGAAAGCTTTTCACCGCAATCAGGATTTGCACATACCTTGTATCTGTATCCGCTTTCTTTTGTACAGTCATAATCTGACTGGGCACCCTTGTAAACCCATATATAGCTTTCGTGTGAACATTCACTGTTTTCCGCAAAAACAAAAACAGGTACAGCTGAAATCAGCATAATCAGGGATAAAATCAAAGCTAATGATTTTTTCATTTTACAATACCTCCTAAATATGTATTACCTCAACCTAATTTTATCACTAATGTATTTTTTTGTCAATGACGAAGGCATTATTATTTGATTTTATCCTCCACATAAAAAGCTCCCCCGAAATCGGGGGAGCTTCAATCGGATTTAACCGATATTAATTAATAGTGAACAGTTCCGCAAGCACAAGTCTTGTTTGAGCCAAAGAGCTTCCAGAAGAACTTAGCAATCTTATAGAAGAACTGCATAAGCCAGCTGTCATTATGGCACATACATGAGCAGGATTTATTTGAACCGCTATCATCTGAATAAACCTTGCCTCGGCAATCGTCGCAAAGGCCATCGCCGTCTGTATCCTTATGGCCGAGTGCGGGATATACTGTGTAATCTGAGTTCTCGTCAAGATGCTCGTCATAGCTACATCTCTTACACTTCCAATAAGCGCTGTGGCCGGGAGTTGAACATGTAGCTGCAACAGCTTCAACGATTATTGTGTACTTGAGTTCCTTATCAACTGAAGGACCGTGGCCTGTTGCGGGAACTGAATACTTCTCGCTCTTGCCGTTACACTTGATACAGATCTTATAAGCTCTGCCGGCCTTACCGCAGGTGGCTTCTTTTTCAATAACCTCTTCGCCCCATGCGTGACCCTCTGACTTAAGCTCTTCAGGATACTTAGTATCTGTAAATCCGCAAAGTTCACACTTGTAGTTTACATAACCGTCAGCTGTACATGTGGGATAAACCTTTGCAATTTCTTTCCACATGTGGTCGCCTGTTTCACTCTTAGAAGCAAGCTTCTTTCCGCAAACTGTACAATGCTTGTACCATGTGATACCGTTGACGCAGTCAGCAGAACCTTCATCCTTAACCCATTCGCCTTCAACGTGAAGGGTATTGTCTGCAGGTACTATCTGAGTTTCCTTGTAATCACAAGTGATTTCCTTACCGTCGATAGTCCACTTACATGTACAGTATCTTGTCTGCTTACCTTCATCTTTACATGTGGGCTTATCTGCTTCTGAAGCGTAAGTCCATGTACCCATTTCGTGTCCGCAAGCTGAACCGATTACTTCCTTTTCTTTGGTTTCTTCGCAGTTCTTACACTTTGCAAGCTTCCAACCGTTTGTAAGGCATGTTGCAGGTCTGGAAGCATCGTCGTACCAATCGCCGAAATCGTGATCGGGCTGGTCGCCGTATTCATTCTTACAAGTATCACAGATTGCCTTGTCATGGCAAGTAGCTTTACCGCCTGCACAAGCTTCTGTTTTACCTTCAACATTTACAATAATATCGTTGCCTTCATCATCCTTAACGGTTTCCTGAAGACCGTATGCTGTACAGTTAGCACACTTCTTATAGTGAGCATCCTTACCTTCAGCATTCTTTGTCTGAGCATATTCGCCGGTGAAGCTGTGTTCTGATGTTTCACCAACATAGCCCTGACAATCCTTACATTTAGCTCTTTCAACACAGGAGGGAGCTGCACCTGCTGCTTCACAGTCTGCTGTTTCTGCGTTACCGCATACACAGTAGCGTGTGTGAGTTTCAGTGCCTTCTACCTGAGTCCACTTGCTGAATGTACATGCTACTTCATTTTCGTCAGCAACACCGCAGCCGTTAGCACAAAGTCTTGTGTGCTTATCGGTTTCTGCATTGAAGGTGTAGTCGCCTGAGAAATCGTGATTTGTTGCCTCATAACCTTCTACGGTATAACCGAACTTCACGCCACATTCACATACTTCATATGCACTGTGACCGTCAACGGTACAGGTGGGAAGAAGAGCGGGAACCTTAGTAAGCTTTGTATGAGTATCAGGATCCTTTGCACCTGCTGTGAACTGAAGTGCTGCAAGAGCTTCTTCATATGCTTCAACAAGCTCAGCATATTCTTCATCTGACATACCTTCAGATTTAACAGGCTTTTCGGGAGCTTCAAGAGAAGCAGACATTGAACAGGTTGCACAATCCTTCCAATATGTTGCAGCTGTCTGGCAGTTAGCCTTTGTAACTATGTGAGCATAGTTACGGATTTCTTCTGTGAAGGAGTGGTCTAAGAGGTCACCGTAAGTGAAGGTGCTTGTGCCTACTGCATCACAGTTTTCGCAGGATACATAGTATACTGCCTTTGCAGAACATGTTGCTTCTGACTTAAGGTAATCCTCATCAGCAACCTTCTTCCAAGCATGTTCAGTCTTTGTGCCGAACTTTTCGAATGTTGCTTCGAAAGCTGTGCCTTCACTTGAGGGCTTAGCGTCACAAGCTGAGCAGTGCTTGTAATATGTTTCATTTTCGGTGCAGGTTGCTTCAGTTGCAAGGTAAAGGTATTCCTTACCGTCATACTTATGACCTGCGGGATCACCGAATTCGAATGTAAGATTTGTATACTTTTCAGTATTCTCTTCGTCCTTAGCGTTCTTGGTACATCTTGAACAGTCATACCAATAAACAGCTTTTTCAGTACATGTTGCAGCACTGTAAAGGTGAGCTGCGTTTGTCTGTACTTCAGTATAATCATGACCCTTTGCAGCGTCAGCTTCGTCTGTACTTTCAACGACCCACTTATAACCGCAACCGTCACAGGTATATGTGAAATAAGCAGCTTCAGTACATGTAGCTTCTGTTTTAACGGGTTCAGCATCAGCACATTCAATTTCCTCGCTGACTACGTCACAGCGCAGACACTTGATTGTGTGCTTACCGTTTTCAAGGCAATTTACAACTTCTGAATTTTCAAAGTCATGACCGAGCTTTTCCATGTAAAGGCCACCGCAGACTACGCAGTCTGAATCCTCTTCGCAGGTTGCAAAGAAGCCGGTACATTTTGCTGTTTTGTCTTCTTCACCGTCAAGGCCGTAAGCGTCACAGAATTCACACTTTCTGTAGTGTTCCTTCTTGTCTTTAACCTGAACATATTCACCGTTGAAGTTGTGAGCTGAATATTCGCCGTATTCCTGACCGCAGACTTTACATTTTGCAAGAGTGGAGCAGGTAGCTTCACCGCCTGAGCAGGCTTCTCTGTTGCCTGTATCAGTACATGAGTATACTACTTCATATGCTGCGCCTTCTTCAGGCATTACTGTTGTGATTGTGCCGTCAGCAAGCTTATAAAGTGCTGTTGTACACTTATATTCGTGGTATTCAATACCGTCAGCGTCAACGCCCTTAACAATTTCACCGTCAAACTTATGACCGAGTGCGGGAATTACGCCGTCACCGATTGACTTTTTACAGTCAAGGCAGAACTTACTGTCTGCATAACCGGCTTCTGTACAAGTGGGAAGAGTACCTGCCATTGTACCTGTGAAGTTCTTATGGTTATCGGGATTTACGGGAAGGTCTTCACCCTTTTCAAGAACAGCATCACAACCGTTACATACAACGTCAGCAGTGTGACCGGGAATTACACAGGTTGCTTCAACTTCGTTATCTCTTCTTGTGGTGTTTATGCCTTCTTCGATACCGTGGTTATCGGGATCGAACTTACCGTATTCTTCTTCGCAGAGGTCGCAGACTGCAAGCTTGTTACAGTATGCTGTGCCGCCTGCACAATTTTCTTCGTAAGTATAACCGCAGACATCGCAAAGAGCTGTGTGCTTGAGGTTATCTTCGTTCTGGGTGTAGGTGTATGAGCAGTCAACTTCGCCGCCTACTGTGCCGCAACCATTCTGACAGATGAAGGAATGCTTGCCGTTATTACCGGTAACTACATTTGACTTATCATCATTAGCTGTATAGTTGTGACCGAGTGAAGGATGTTCTGCATCAATTACATCATATGTGTGTCCGCAACCTGCAACCTGACAGGTGTATGTTGTATATGCAGGGTTATCACAAGTTGCAGCAGTGTATTTTGTGCCTTCGCCGCTGTAATCACAAGGCTTTGTTTCTGTGAAGTCACACTTTGAGCAATAACGGCTGTGGTTGTGCTCTTCAGCACTGCCTGTATATGCCCAATCACTCAGATATGCATCATGTGACTCAGTATAGGTATTACCGCATACACATGTTCCGGTGTGAGTACCGTCTTTGTTATCCTTGTAATTTTCGTATGTACAATCTGTTTCGCCTACAAGAGTATTACATTCTGAATATCTGATACATTCATAAGCGTGCTTACCGTTTGCAAGCTTAACAATATTTTCTGAAGCTTCGTGGCCAAGAGCTTCAGTACCGATATAGTACTTATCCTGAGCTTCGTTATCATCCTTGGCGTTTGCGTTACAACGTGAACATGCATACCATAAGGTCTGATCCTCTGTACAGGTTACTGCTGATCTTTCAACGCCTGATTCAACAGTGTAGTTGTGACCGAGAGCTTCACCGTGAGTGAAGATGTTAGCGGGATTTTCTTCAAATGCACCGCACTGACAGCTCATATAATACTTAGCAGCATTGAGACAGTCAGCATCTGAAATCCAGTATTTCTCATCTGCAACCTGGTTGCTGTAGTTGTGAGCAAACTGATATCCGCAGACATCACACTTACAGTTCTTATCATTATCAAAGCAAGCTTCGTCAATGTTATCTCTACAGTAGTCACAGGTTGCGGTGTGCTTACCGTTATTGTCTGATACGGGGTCAAGATACTTATGTGACTTTCCGTCGGCTGCAATTATATCAATTTTTGTTGCGCCGCAAAGACACTTATATTCACCTGAACCGTCGTTAATACAAGTCTGTTCGGTGATAACTCTGTCAAGCTCCCAGATATGGTCGGCAACCTCAATCTTATGCTCTTCGTTATGAGCACAGACTTTACCATGAGTACCGTCACCGAGGTTTTCGATTTCACCGTAGGAGTGAGCGTCGGGATCTATAGCAATTTTATCATTCTTAGTTGCTGCGCAATCTTCACACTTATAAGTGCCAAGACCTTCTGCTGAACAGGTGGGAGCGGTAAGTGTTTCAACAAGCTTCCAATCGTGAGGTGCTGCGGTATCCCATGCGTCGCAGACAGGACAATGGAATGCATGTGTAGCATCATCAAGCTTTTCATATTTATCAAAGGCATGCTTTTCAACATCCTTAGCGTGATCAGCGTTATTGGGAGCATTGAGACACTTGTAACCATGATAGCCGTTGCCGAGGTCGGAAATAACTGTATCGTGGTTGTGAGCTGAGGGGTCAACGGGGATTGAAGCTACCTTTGTAGCACCGCAGATATTACACTTGTAATTACCGCTGCCTTCTGCCACACAGGTAGGAGCTGTAATTGTTGAAGTGAGAGTCCATACATGCTTTTCACTTCCGTCATCAGCTATCTGATAAGCAGGACAGCCGGCTTGTCTACATCTGTAACCGTGAACATTTTCATCAATCTCTACAAGCTTTGTTGTGTTCCAGGTATGAACGCCTGTTGCAGGAATGTCACCAACATAGGTGTGACCGCAGGAGCACTTATATGTACCCGAACCGGGCTGATAACAGGTAGGTCTTGTTATAATAGCTGAACCTGAAGGAGCAGTGTAAGAGTGAGCAACGAGAGATTCCATATTCCATGCGCCGCAGCCTTCAACTTTACACTGATAACCGTGCTGGTTTTCGTCATACTCATACACAGCAAGCTTGTTATTCCAGGTATGTGCTGCAGGGTCTGTACCTGCAACACCGCCGTTTGTATCATATCTCTTTGTTGTTGCCTGACCACAACCAGAGCAGAGCCAGGTGTCGTAACCGTCTTCAGTACAGGTGTGGTTTGTATGGCCGGTCCATGTGTCATAAACGTGTTCACCCTTAGCGGGGGTGCCGATATAGGTTTCTGTTGAAGAAGGAAGACCACACTTTGAACAGCTCTTATAGTAATAAGTGTTATGATCACAAGCATTGTAAGTTGTGCCATCCGGATAAGCTATATTATGAGGAACCTGATGATCAGTAATATTCTCAGACGGCTGAATGAAATCAGGTTCATGTGTCTGTGTGTTACCGCAGATTGAACAAGGCTTGCTATGTGTTGAGTCGTTGCCGCCCCATGCGCCGTCACAGTCTACCCAAAGACCGTCTGTACCATTCCAACCGATACTTGCACAGCCTGTACACTTTGCAGCATGCTTACCGTTGTGCTGGTCCCAAGAGAACGCACCGGTGTGGGTATGAGCGGTTTCTTTGTACTTTGCTGTTACAGTTACATCACCTGTGATGTTATTGAAAGCACCTGACCAACCTGTAAAGGTATAGTGGTTCTTTTCGTCATAAGCTCTTGTGGGGTTGGCGGGAGCCTTATTGGTTACATCGCTACCGTAAGCAACATTGGTTTCAGTCCAAAGAACTGTGCCGTCCCAGTTTTTAAAGGTTACTGTGAACTTAGCTTCAACAAGCTGACCTTTGTTGTAGTAATTATCAACGGCAGCTTTTGCATTTGTTTTATAGCTGTTAACAGCAGCAATAGCTAAATCATCATTTGTTGCATTTTCGAAATATTCATTAGGACCAACACCAAAAAGACCGGCAGCGTAAGTTTTAAAGTTCTGAATTGATTCAGCAGTATAACGGTTTTCACCGTAAGTAAGGATGTTGAGATACTGTCTTGCAGCGTGTTCAATAGCTGTTTTCCACGGTCTTACGTTAACAACGTAAATGGGTCTGGAAATTGAAAGGGTAAACTCCTTGTTTGTTGCTGGAGTTGTTACCTTATTACAACCACTACCTGTTGAAAATTCATTGTGTCCAAGATAAGTTTTAACAGTAGGTTTAAGTTCGGTTGCGTAAGTAGCTGTTTGACTACTACCCATATCACCGGTATACTTTATAACATTGGCAAGCCAGAACCATCCGCCCTGATCACCGTTATAGGTATTATTGCTATTAGTAGAATTGGTAACTGTCTGGCCGGCAGACTTATTTGAACCGTTGTAAGCATTATAGAAAATCTGAGTATCGTAATTGTCTTTAACATAACCGTACCAGGAACTGTTCACAAGACCGAAACCATAACCTGAAACTGAAGTACCCCAATGATGAAGATCTCTTTTATTCTCACCGTCCTTATGGATAGAAACACCGAACTGAGGAGTATTCACACCGTCTTCGAGAATAACAGTAACAGGATAGTGAATAGCAAACGACTGCAACGTTCCGTTAAAAGTTTCCGAACCCAAATTACCGGCAGTATCTGTACCGGAAACTGTACCTGTATAAAGAATATTCTTATAAAGGTTTTTGTCAATTGAGCTATCACCTGCGAATGGAGAAGTGGTGACTGTTTTGGTTGTTACAGCAGTTGAAACACTGCTTGCTCCGATGAACTCCTTGAATGATTCAAGCTTGTCTCCAAGCACTGAACTAATTTCAGTGTATGCTTCAGCCTGATGCTGTTCAGGTGCAATCCACACCCAGCAGGTCATAAGCATAACAACTGCCATAAAGAGTGACATTGACTTTTTAGCAAATGTCTTTAAAATCTTTTTCATATTTGTTTTATCCCCCTTAATAAAGTGGTTTTGAATTAACCCCTCTGTCCTTCGGAGATCTCCCCTTTCAGGGGCGACAAGAACACAAAAGGTAATTCAGATTTTTCTCCGGGCTTTCACCGAAGTGCTGTTATATATTACTCCCTCAGTCACTTCGTGACAGCTCCCTCTCGGAGGGAGCCGAGTCTCTTGCCTCCCTCGTTGAGGGAGTTGGCACAGCAAATGCTGTGTCGGAGGGAGTTAAAGTATGAAAGTTAAATGTTCACCGAACACATCTGACCTCCTTGTGTTTAACCGATTAACACATTGTTTCCTTTCATCGTTTTGTACCCTTCGGGTACGTGAATTTTGAAAAGGGTAGAGTAACCCCTATAATTACACATACTCATTATAAAAGATTAACGCAATAAAATCAATAGTCTTTAAGGTAATTTATAGGTAAAAAAACAAGGGCGTATTTTGTGCAATTTGTTAAAAAGGTGTGAAGAGCAAAAAAAGAGATTCGCAATGCGAATCTCTTTTTTTGATTTATTCATACTGCGGTAACCAGTCCTTGTGTGCTTCAAGAAGCTCGTCAACCATTGCATATATATCCTTTATATTCAGCTCGCCGCCGGTAAGGGGATCCATCATAGCTGCGTTATAAATATACTGCTTCTTTTTTGTTGCGGCGGCTTCAATTGTAAGAAGCTGTGGGTAAATGTTGCTTGAATTCATTGCTGCAAGCTGTGTGGGCAATTCACCCATATAGCAGGGTGTGATACCGCTGCCGTCCACAAGGCAGGGAACTTCAACACAGGCATCCTTGGGAAGGTTGGGGATGAGTCCGTTATTAAGAACATTACCGCCTATTTTATAAGGCTTGTTGGTAACGATTGCTTCCATTATATATGAAGCATATTCCTCAGAGCGGGTGTGGGTGATTTTGCCGTCTGCAAGAATACTGTCTCTTTCTTTTTCCCAGCCCTCAATCTGATTTACACATCTTCTCGGATATTCGTCAAGAGGAATGTTGAACTCCTCAATCATTTCGGGATATCTTGATTTAATATAGAATGAATTGTACTCAGCGTTGTGCTCTGAGCTTTCGGTACAATAGTAGCCGAGCTTATCTATATAATCAAAGCGTACCATATCCTCGTGCTTTTCGTTTTGGTTCTTTTCCTTGGCTCTCTTTTTGATTTCGGGATAAAGGTCGTTACCGTCCTTATCGTGAAGCTCAAGAAGCCATGCCATATGGTTGATACCTGCAATGCGGTCAACTCTGCCCTCAATCTTATCCTCCATACCGAGCTTTTCCAGAAGGCCCTTTGAACAGCCCTGAACGCTGTGGCAAAGACCTACAGTTTTAACCTTGGTGTGGCGTAGCATATAGCCCGTAAGCATTGCCATGGGATTGGTGTAATTAAGAAGCCATGCATCAGGGCAGACCTCTTCCATATCGTCGGCAAAGGCCTTCATAACGGGAATGGTACGAAGAGCTCTCATAATACCGCCAATGCCCATTGTGTCGGCAATGGTCTGACGAAGACCGTACTTTTTGGGAATTTCAAAATCGATAACGGTGCAGGGCTCATAGCCACCGACCTGAATTGCATTAACAACAAAGTCTGCATCTCTTAAGGCGTCCTTTCGCTGTTCTTCACCAAGGAAGGTTGTAATCTTTCCCCTGCCCTCATTTATATTTCTGTTTATTGCACTGAGAATAATCTCAGAGTCCTGCAATCTTTTCTCGTCAATGTCGTAAAGAGCGAACTCGCTTTCACAAAGTGCGGGTGTGCACATACAGTCACCGATAACATTTCTTGCAAAAATTGTGCTGCCTGCACCCATAAAGGTAATTTTCATAATTCTTTCCCCTTGCTTTATATTTTACTTTTTGGTAAAATAAGGTTACCAACCTTAGAATAACACAATAAAAATCACTTTTCAATACGGCTTTTAAAATATTTTTACGGAGAAGAAAAAATATGAAGGACTTTAAATTTTATGTTATGGCAGACCCTCATTTTTTTGATACTGCCCTCGGCTGCAGCGGTAAGGAATATGAGGATTTTATGCACTACGAGCAGAAATGCTTTGCGGAAACACAAAGCATAAATGAAAGCGTTTTCGCCTTTTTGCAAAAAGCAGATGAAGCTGATACGGTGCTTATTGTCGGCGACCTTATTTTCAACGGAGAAAGGGAAAACCACAATGGATTTCTTAAGCTCCTTTATAAATTGAAGGAAAGCGGAAAGAAAATCTATGTTGTAACTGCAGACCACGATTTCAAATGGCACGAGGGTGACACCTTTGCCTTCGGAAAAAACGGCAGATACTCCCCCGAGCACACGGAAAGAGACGAGCTGTTTGATCTGTACCGTGACTTCGGCTTCGGTGATGCTATTGAATGTGACAGAGACAACCTTTCTTATGTGGCTCAGCTTTCTGACGGTGTGCGCCTTCTTGCCATTAACTGCGACCATAAAAAGACGGGTAAATACTACTTTAAGGATGAGCAGTGGGACTGGATAAAAGAGCAGTGTGAAAAAGCTGAAAAGGACGGTCAGTCCGTTATTGCAATGTGTCATTATCCCATTATGCCCGGTCAGCCCCTTTTCTCACTCATTTCACCTATAATGATAAAGGATGCACACAAGTTTGCATGCTTCCTTGCAGACTGCGGTGTGAAGATGATTTTCACAGGACATATGCACAATCAGAGCATTAATATAATAGAAACGGAAAAGGGCAACAGATTATACGATATTACAACAGGCTCAATTATTGCCGACCCCGCTTTTATAAGACTTGTTACCCTGAAAGAAAATGAAGCGAAAATCAAAAGTATTCCCACCCCCGACTTTGAATGGGACACCGATGACTGCAAAAAGTACCTTTCAGATATGTTTGACAGAATGATAAAGAACATCATTACCGATATGCGTGACGATACTGAAAGAGCAATGGGTAAGCTTCATATTGAGGATAAGGGTATTATCAAAAAGGTGCTTAAAATTCTGGGTAAAATTATATGCAGCATTAAAATCGGTACCCTTGCAAGACTATTGTGGATTAAATGCGATAAAAGCATAAAGGATATGCGTGTACTGGATTATGCGGCTGAGCTTGTGCACGGTGCTTTCAGAGGTAATCAGACCTTCAGAGAAGGTACACCGGAGGGCGATGTGCTTTTAAGGCTTCTGAGAAGGTTCCGTTTTGTGCTTAACAAGATTGATATTAAAGGCTGGGACGGAAAAAAGGCTGACCTTTATGATATAATCAAAAACTCAGCAGGTAATTACAGCATTGATGATTATGATGCAGTTCTGAAATGGTAAATTATAAATAATATAAATATAGTATGGCGTATTGACAATAAAATCACAGCTGTGATAAACTGTAAATAAGATGAAAGATACAATTTTAAACAAAATCAGTCAAAACCGCAAAACAATAATCCTCTTTTCCGTAATCGGGGTGTTTTATCTTTCCTTCGGTTGCCCATTCAGGCTTCTCAGCGGAATATCCTGCCCCAGCTGCGGTATGTCAAGAGCTCTTTTTGCTTTGCTGACTTTTGATTTCAATCAGGCTTTCAATATGCATCCTCTCGTGTTCCTCTTGCCTTTTGCGGTGCTTATCTTTTTTAAAAGAAAGAGTATACCGAAAAAGGTTATGACGGCACTTTGTGTGTTTGCCTTAATTCTTCTTTTTGCGGTATACTGCTTCAGGATGTCACAAAGCGGTACAGTTGTGTATGCAGATTTTGAAAGCGGACTGATTTATAAAATATTTAATAATGTAATGTAAAACAAGGAGGAAATAAAAATGGCAGTAAGAAATTATCCCTTAAGACCTGATGCAGACCTTTATGCACTTATTCATCAGGTTGCTCTCACAATGGAAACCCAGGGTTTTCAGGCAAACGTTCAGATGGTAGGCCCTCAGGCAGGCGTTCTCACAATTCAGAAGGACCGTGAAGGCTTCCAGAATGTTCTCGGTCTCGGACTTGAATGCAGAGCAAACTTCTCAGCTATCAACGGTCAGCTTTCCGTTAATATTGACGGCGAATGGACAAACAAAATCATTGCAGTTGCAGTTGGATGGTTTGTTTGCTTCATCCCCATCATCACAGGTATTGTGGGTGCTGTAAGCCAGCTCAGCCTTCCCGATAAGATTTTCAATGCGGTGAATATGGCTGTTTCCGCAGCTCAGAGCGGCGGTTTCCAGCAGACACCTCCCCCATCACCTGAAGTTTAAAAGGAAATAAAAAAATAAAGGGCGTCCGCCCTTTATTTTTTTATTTCCTGAACACCCTGAACAACGGCAGGCAAGAAGCGAAAAACTTTTTATAGCTTTCGCAGTAGTCACCGCTTTCACGGTTTCGTTTGCAGCCCCCTGCCCTGCAAAGAGGATAAAACTTACACGCTTTGCACTTTTCGGGAACAGGTATGCTTTCCTTGATAAACTCAAAGGCGGTTTTGCTTTGTGCAAGAGATTTAAGTGAACTTTCGTTGATATTACCCAACAGCCACTCATCTGTGCAGTAAAAGTCGCAGGGATAAATGTTGCCGTTACCCTCACATACAAACTGATGTGTGCAGTGCCCCATAAGTCCGCACTGCTCGGCTCTTTCGCCCAGATACATCCGCACCCAGTTATCGAACTGACGGATGCTCATATAGTTTCCGCGGGTAAAATCCTTTACGTAAAGATTGAATATCCTTATAAGGAAATCCGTATACTGATCAGCAGTCATATACAGCTCACTTTGTGTATTATCCCCCATAGGTCTCAGACAAGGGATAAACTGCAGATAGCGGAAGCCTTCCTTCCTGAAGTGCTTATATATCCTTTCGGCATTTTCAGCGCAGTAGCCCGTAAGTACAGTAAGAATATTATATTCAACCTTGTGCTTATCAAGCTTTTTGGCCGCTTTTGTAATCTTGTAATAGGAATTCTGTCCTTCGGTATCAACCCTGAATTTATTGCCCTCATAGTCACCGTCAAGGCTGAGCCCCACAAGAAACTTATTGTCATAAAAAAGCTGTGCCCATTCGTCATCAACGAGGGTGCCGTTGGTCTGGATTGAATAAAAGATTTCAGAATTCTTTTTGTTATATTCTTTTACCTTCCCCGTGAAGAAACGGAAATAATCCTTCCCCGCTATCAAAGGCTCACCGCCCTGAAAGGCGAAGGCTACACTGCAGCCATCGGCAAATTCCAGGGCACTTTTTATTAAGCTTTCTGCCGTGGCTTCCTCCATCTTTCCGAGAGAGAACACATCTCTGTGGGCGGCAACATCACAGTAAAAGCAATATTTACAGCGAAGGTTGCAAAGGGAAGAAGCCGGCTTTATCATAATTGAAAGAGGCGGCATTATTCAATTATACCTCTTCTGTTTTCTTTAAGCTTATTCTGTACTCCCTTGAGCACCTCGTTCATCTCGTCAGAAATTTCAGGGTACACAGAGGTACGGTTGTAGTTTTCCTGATAGTCATCGGAAAGAATGTGCAGCCAGTTCTTTCTGTTCTTATCCCAGAAGGCTGAGTTATCATTCTGAATCTTATCAAAATACTTGAAGGTAATGTTTTCGTTATCGTTAAGAACGGCGTAATTGTAATCGGGATACTTTTGCTTAACGCTGTCTGCGGTAACTGTATACTGAATAGCCTTTACATCCTCACGCTTCATATGAAGTATGGGATTTTCCTTTGTGTGGATAACCTTATCCTCGGTAATTACGGGAAGCATTGAAACACCGTCCATTTCTCTGTCAGAGGGAAGGTAGTTTTCTGTACCGTCCTTGCCTGTAATACCGCAAAGCTCAATAAGTGTGGGGAAGAAGTCAACTGAGGTTACGCTTTCACTTCTTGTTCCGCCCTTTTCAAAAAGGCCGTTATTGTTATCCCAACGGAGCATAAAGGGAACCTTCTGTCCGCCCTCGTATGCAAGGTACTTGCCTCCGCGAAGATCACCCACAGAGCCCTCAAGTGCTGGACCGTTGTCGCTTGTGAATACGATGATTGTATCTTCAAGAACGCCTAATTCTTCCATTGTGTTGAAGAGCTTACCGAGATATGTGTCAAACTCTGTAAGGCAGTCAACGTATGTACCCATACCGCTTGTTCCGTCAAAATCGTCACCTGCAAAAACGGGACCGTGAGGCCACGGAGTTGCATAATAAGCGAAGAAGGGCTCATCCTTTTCAGCCTTATCTGTAATCCAGGCTTCAATTTCACCGTGAATCCATTCGGTGAGCATACTCTGATCCTTTTTGCCCTTTTCGTCTCTCATTTCCTGATTTCCGTGAACAACTTCATATTCACCGCCCTCTTCACGTACATGATAGAAAGCGTACATATCGTTAACATGGTGGCTGCCGTAGAAATAATCAAAGCCCTGATTTGTGGGAAGGTATTCGCCGTAGTCACCGAGATGCCACTTGCCGAAAGCACCCGTTGCATAGCCTGCATTCTGAAATACCTCTGCAATTGTGATTTCATCACCAAGCATACCGTCAACATTGTTACCCATTTCAAAGGAGTTATAAACTCTTGTCTGTGCAAAGTTACCCGTTGTCTGAACTGTGGGATAAATAACGTTATCAGCATAGCCTCTGTAAGGATAACGACCGGTAAGGGTTGCAAAACGTGCAGGTGAGCAAACGGAATAGCCTGAATAGAAGTTTTCAAAGTTAAGACCGTTTTCACCTACTGAGTCCATGTTGGGTGTTTCGTAAATAGCACCGTTGAGTGAGGTGTCACCGTAGCCCATATCGTCCATAAGGATGAACAGAACGTTGGGATTATCAGATGTCTTCTTATCAACATTTTTAAGGTAATCATCGTGGCCGTCCCAGAGTCTTTCTGTTACGGGCTTTGTTCTGTGATTGCCGAAAAGCACTGAGAAAACAGAAGAAGCCATAAGAAGAATACTCAGCAAAAAGGATGTTACGGCCTTAAGACCTGTTTTTGAGCATTTCTTTTTAGCAACAAAGAAAAGAGCCCAAAGGCAAACAGCGGCGGGAAGAGCTAAGAGCATGTTGCCGCCGAGTCTTGTAATAAATGATCCGTCACCTGTAAAAAGGGTGTTTGCAGCACTTGACCAACCGTTCATCTTATCAGAAAGGAAAGCACCGAAGCCTGCATCTGCACCGAAAATGATATGGAAAATAATTATGCCCACGCTTGAAGCGGCATAGCCGAAAATCATAGGTGCATAAACCTTTTTCTTAATAATGAGTGAAAGCAGAATAACTGCGGACATAATGCAGCAATAAAGAAGACATACAAGGTTAATAAGGTTAAGCCTTGTGATAAGAAGCACTGCCGCAAGAACCACACCGATTACTGCAAGAAGCATCGGGAGAACTTTTTTCATTGATGTGTCGAGAGAAAATTTGTTTTCCATCATAGAACCTCCGTTCAAAAATATACACGCTGATTATACAATAATTTACATTTTTAGTCAATATAAAAAAACAGTTATATACAAATCAGAAATTATGTGGTATTATGTAAAAGTACAAATAAGTAGTTTAGATAAGTTATATTTGCGTGCATTTTTTAAGAAGACTATAATTCATAAAATAATTGGTTTTATTCTTTTATAATCAGCTTGTACTGAAAGTAAGCTTCTACACGCTCATGCCGCTGTGGCACTTCCTTTGTCCCGGGCGACAAAGGAAGCAAAACGCCCTATTGGGGTGCTACGGATATACCGCGAGCATACACCTGCATCCGCCTCCGCATACAACCCTTACGGGTTGTTCGTACGGGTAAGAGATTCGCTTACTTGATTTTACTAAATAATGATGTGCAGAAAATCGAGTTATCGAAATCAACAATACAAAGCAATATAATTTGACTAAATGTTGCATTTAAAATAAATCGGTAATTGCAACACACCTATAAAAAATATACTCAGGGAGATGCAAAATGAGTTTTATAATCTGTGATGATATAATTGCCCTTGAGGGCAAAATCAAAAAAATTGCATTCAGTGAAAGAAAAAAGCCTGACTGCGAATACACAAAAATAACTGCCCGCCCCGTAAAGGGAAAAAAAGGTGTTTTCTGGCAGAATGAAAGGTTCAGAAACAATCAGGTCTTTCATCAGAATCTGAGTCAGGAGGAATTTCTTTCCTGGATTTCTGCTGACGCTAAGGAAAGCTACCGTCAGTGCTGTCTTACGGCGGAGGGTACTACAATTCACTATACAATCTTCCCCGATAAAATAAAAAGAAAAGTTACGGGTAATGCCGTTACAAGCGTTAAGCCTCAGAGCCACAACAAGGAAAAGGCTTACATACTTAAGCCCGGAGAAAACATTCCCGCCCTTGTTGACCTTGGTGTTTTCGGAAGCGACCTTCAGGTTATAAAAAGCAAGTACGATAAATATAAGCAGATTAACCGCTTTATTGAAATTGTTGACGATGCCTTCGGAAAGCTCAACAAGGATACAGTAACTATACTCGACTTCGGCTGCGGTAAAAGCTATCTTACCTTTATTATCTACCACTACTTTACCGTTATAAAAGGCGTAAAGGCAAAGGTTCTCGGCTTTGATCTTAAGGAGGATGTTGTAAAGCACTGCAATGAGGTTGCGGAAAAGTACGGCTACGAAGACCTTAAGTTTTATGTTAACGATGTTACCAAGGGTGAGGTTTACAAGGACAATGTTGATATGGTAATCACCCTTCACGCCTGCGACATTGCAACGGACTTTGCTCTTTACCACGCAATAAGCCACAAGGTACCGCATATCTTTTCCGTCCCCTGCTGTCAGCACGAAATCTGCTCTTCCATAGAAAAAGGCGGTGACTTTGATTTGCTTCTTAATCACGGACTTATCAAAGAAAGATTTTCTGCACTCCTCACAGACAGCATAAGAGCAGAAATACTGAAAAAATGCGGCTATGAGGTTGACGTTATTGAATTTGTTGACTTTGCGCATTCACCCAAAAATCTGATGCTTCGCTGTAAAATGAAAAAATCTCAGAAGCCTGACCTTTCGCAGGTAGAAGAGCTTATTAAAAAATACGGATTCAGTCAGAAATTATATCAATTAGTAAAAGGAGAATAAGTTGTGGGTAATCTTTTAACTAAAGCAAAAAGCATCCTGAGTGATGCAAAAGCCCAATGGAAGGTCCCCGGTGAAGGAAAGTATGTGCCTTATAAGGAGGTTGCATCCTATGCCGTTGGCGGTGCAGGTGTTTATTTTATCACTTCACTTGTGGGCATCATTTCACTTAATGCGGGCAGTATGATTGTTGGCGCATCAATCGGTCTTAAGGCAATGGATATACAGACCATGAATGTTATATCCACCCTGATTATGCTTCTGATTGCACCCACAAGAGCTATGCTCTTTGATAACACAAAAAGCAAAATGGGTAAGTTCAGACCTTACATTCTTTTTCTCGGTCTGCCCACTGCAATTTTAGGTACGGTATTCGTTTATCTTCCCTATGAAACAATGCAATACAATCAGAAATTGATTTCAGTTTTTGTTGTATATACACTTCTGCAGTTCTGCTCGCCCTTCTATCTTACGGCTTATTCAAGCCTTGTTCAGGTGCTGTCACCCAACTCAAAGGAGCGTTCATGGATAATCGGAATCAGCTCTATTGTTTATTCCTTTGCTCCCACGGTTATAAATCCCGTTCTGCCCCTTTTAGGTCCTCTTGACGACATAAAGACCTACCGCATAGCTTTTCCGATTTTCTGCACCCTCGGTGTATGTGTAAGTATGCTTTGTGTTTTTGGCACAAAGGAAAAGACCATTGTGCCTCATCAATATGTTCAGAAGGTCGGCTTTTTTGAAGGCCTTAAAAAGGTGTCAAAGAATAAATACTTCTGGATTATCAACATTTCCTCTTGGATAAGCTTCCTTAATATGGGCTACAGCTACCTTTTCCAGTGGGTATTCTATTACGGAATGAATAACCCTGCAATTTATTCAATTATGACAGTTATCAAGGGTGAAGCTTCAACACCCGGGCTTGTTCTCGGTGCTCCCCTTACAAATAAGCTCGGTAAAAAGAAAATCTGTCTTATGTCCCTTTCAGTTCAGGCAGCTTGTATGGCACTTATGATCACCTGCTACGAAAGCTACATACTGTTCTTTGCACTTATGTTCGTAAAGGATATGTTCGGTGCTCTTTCAATCATTTACCTTCCTGCAATCAAGGCTGATATTATGGATTATCAGCAGTACAAAACAGGTGACCGTCTCGAAGGCTTCATTGAGCAAAGCGGTGTGCTTTTAGGCAGTATCATCACTCTCGGCACAGGCTATGCTATCCCGATGATAATGGGTAAGCTCGGACTTACAAACAACTATTCCGACCTTTTCAATGCCGATTTCAGAAATCCTCTTTTAAAGGCAATGATAATCTGCAGCTTTATAGGAACAGTTCTTTCAATCATTCCTTATCTGTTCTATGACCTGACGGAAGAAAAGCGTTCAAATATGGTTAAGGCATTTAAAATCCGTGCTCTGTTCTCGGACTTTAAGGACGGTAAAATCGAAGACGGTAAGCTTGTTGAAGCAGTAAAAGAAATTTACGCTGTTGTTGAAGAATACGAAAGAGAAGAAAACGAAAGAATAAGGCAGGCACTTAAAATTGCCGTTGACGAATTTGAAAAATATAAGAATAAAGACTTATATATGTGGCAGATGATTGAAGAAAAATACAAAGCTCTGACAACTGCATAAAAAAAGGGGCTGTAAAAAAACGAACTTCCGTTTTTTACAGCTCCTTTTTTATTATTCTGAATGATAATCATAATCAATATTTATCTTTTTCATACGGTAAATCCTTATTACACCGTCATCAAGTACCTCACTATCAATTATAGCTTCATATTCATCAGGGAAAGCAAAATATGTTCTTAGTTTACATTTTCTGCCATTATATTTTATTGAATTCAGCTTTCCGCCTACACATACAAAATATGTATATCCTTCTGTATCAAGGAGAGAAAAATCAAATTCGGATAAGTAATGTTTCAATACGGTTTTTCCGTCATAAAATCCGTTATAGTCTTCATCCTTAATAAAAAAATATTTTTCTCCGTAAGCATATGAATATGACTTATCATATTTTATTTCTTCTATCAATTCTGTTTTAATTGTATGTGTAATCAAAAAGAAGTCGGCAAAAAATATAACTACAACAATAAATGCAACGGAAAAAATTGCAAGGTATTTTTTCATTACAAAACCTCCTTTGTATTAATTGTACAGTATATTTGATCTATAATCAATTACTGCCTTTTCAAATTAAGGAAATCTTAAGAAAAAAGGCTGTTGGATAAAACCAACAGCCCATTAAAATTATAGCCTTTTATCTTTATTATAGCTTGCTTCAACGGCATTGATAACCGCCTGCTCAAAGCCGTCCTTCTGCAGTGAAGCTACGCCCTCAATTGTAGTGCCGCCGGGTGAACAGACCTCGTCAACCAGCTGCCAGGGGTGGCTGTCGCTCTCGAGAATCATTTTTGCACTGCCCAAAACTGCCTGGGCAGAAACCTCAAGAGCCTGCTTTTTGCTCATTCCGTTCTTAACCGCTGCCCTTGCCATTGAATCAATGAACATGTAACAGAATGCAGGTGAGCAGCCGCCGATTGCACTGTAAACGGAAAACAGCTTCTCGTCAATTTCAATTCCTCTGCCGAAGGCATTGCAAAAGCTTCCTGCAAAAGCTTTGTCCTCAGAATCAGCTCTTTCATTTCCGCAAAAGGCGGAAATTGCTTCGCATACCTTTGCATTGATGTTTGGCATAACACGGATAAGTCTCGGCTCATAGGGCAGAAGGTCAGAAATAAAGCTGAGAGTTTTGCCTGCCGCAATGGAAATGATAAGCGGGTCTTTTTTCTTTAATTCTTCACCGATTTCAGAAAGAAGCGCGGGAAAAATATTGGGCTTTACGGAAAGGACGACAACATCACATTCTGATGCAATTTCCTTTGCACTGTCTGAATTTTTAAGTCCGTATTCTCCCGAAAGTGCTTTTGTTTTTTCTGTATCAATATCGAAAACGGCTATATCCTCACCGTGAAGAAAGCCTGAAGATACCATACCCTTTATAATAGCGGAAGCCATATTTCCGCAGCCTATAAAGCCTGTCATTATTCTGCCACCTCTTCTTCGGGGATATCTGATGTGCAGTTGGGACATTTAACAGCCTCAATGCTGATTTCACTTTTACAGAAGGGACATACCTTTGTTGTGGGAGCTTCTTCTGCTTCTTCTTCCTTTTTCTTGCCTAAATCCATAAGCTTATTAATAGCCTTAACAAGAAGGAAGATAACAACTGCCATTGTGAGGAAGTTGATAATTGCAGTTACAAATGAGCCGTAAGCAAGAGTTGCATAGCCAGCTTCCTTTGCAGCTTCAACCGTTGCGAAGGTAACATCATCTGTTGTGAGAACTATGAATTTATCTGCAAAGTTGATACCCTTTGTAACAAGAGAAAGAACGGGTGAAACAATATCGTTTACAAGTGAATTTACAATAGCCTGAAAAGCACCGCCTATGATAACGCCGACGGCAAGATTCATAACGTTGCCCCTCATAATAAATGTTTTGAATTCCTGAATAAAGCCTTTCATTTTTTATCCTCCGTTATTTTCATTTTAATAAATATTATCACAAATTTTCAGAAAAATAAAGACTTAAACACCCGTAAAATCAAAATCGGGAATAAAATTCTCACTTGCAGAAGTATTTTCCTGCAAAAAGAGATTATGAAAGCCCATATTTTCAGCCGCAGTGATTACTTTTTCGTATTCACGGGCAGTGATTTTTCTCTGCAACTCAGGTATACCCTCAATTTTACCGTAGGGAGTATACTGACTCATAATGCTGATATTTGTATCCTCACCGAGATTATTTTTTATCCATGAAAGAATTTCAACAGTCTGATTGGTATTCTTCGGCAGAACAAGGTGACGGACTATAATGCCCTTCTGCAGTATACCCTTTTCATCGTATATGTTTTCGGGACACTGCCTTTTCATTTCAATAAGAGCCTTTGAAGCATAGTCAAAATAGTTTTCCGCCCTTGAATATTTAAGTGACCTTTCAGATTTTATGTATTTAAGGTCGGGAAGAAAAATATCAATAAGCCCTTTGAGCTCTTGCAGTGTTTCAGTTTTTTCATAGCCCGAGCTGTTATACACAACGGGGACCTTGCTGTTATATTCCGAAAGCACCTTTTTAAGTCTCAAAGCATAATGAGTCGGGTTTACAAGGTTGATATTGTGTGCTCCGTCAGAAATGAGCTCACTGAAAATTTCCTTTAGTCTTTCGTCACTGACTGCTTTACCCTTGCAGTTGTGACTTATATCATAATTCTGGCAAAATACACAACCGAGATTGCAGCCAGAAAAAAACACGGTACCGCTGCCTTTTGTGCCGCTTATGGGAGGCTCTTCCCAAAAATGCTTTGCTGCCCTTGCAAGGTAAAACTCATCGGGCACTCCGCAAAAGCCTCTTTTTTCTGTTCTGTCAGCATTGCACTGTCTGGGGCAGATATTACATAACATAAAACCACTTCTCAAATAAAAACTTTTTTATATTCTACCACATTTATTTGACTTTTACCATAGGCTTGGTATATACTTTTGTTGTATTTCGTTATGGGAGTTGATAAAAATGCTTCTCGCAATAGATATGGGGAACACAAATATTACCCTGGGTGCATACAAAAACAACGAGCTTATTTTTGTTTCAAGGCTTTACACTGCAAGGCACAAAAGCAGTGACGAATTTGCAATTGACTTTCTTGATATATTCAACCTTTACAATGTAAAGCCGACGGATTTCAGCGGAGTTATTTTTGCTTCCGTTGTGCCTGAGCTTACAGACCCCATTGTAAGAGCTATTAAAAGAACAACAGGCATTGAGCCCGTTATCGTAGGTGCAGAGCATAACGGCAACCTTAAGGTTGAAATTCTGCCTGTTTCATACCTCGGTGCAGACCTTATTGCGGGAGCAGTTGCAGTAAGAGAAAAGTATCCCCTTCCCTCTCTTGTTATTGACCTTGGTACTGCAACAAAAATTCTCGTAATAGATAAAGAGGGTGAGTTCAAGGGCTGCACAATTTCTCCGGGCGTGAAAATTTCTCTCAATGCACTTACCAAAGGCACTGCACTTCTGCCCTCAGTAAGCCTTACCGCACCGAAAAATGCAATTGGTGAAAATACAGTTGAATGTATCCAGAGCGGTGTTGTTTACGGCACTGCCGCAATGGTTGACGGTCTTATAGCGAGAATTAAAAGAGAGCTTAAGGAAGAGGTGGCATCCGTTGTTGCAACGGGCGGCTACAGTCATTCCATTATCCCCTGCTGTGAAACAGAAATCATATTTGACGAAAATCTTCTGCTTGACGGACTCAAAGAAATTTACAAAGCTGCAACAGAAAAATAAATCATAACAAAATACAGGTATTCCGAGTAAAACTTGAAATACCTGTATTTTTATTTTTAATTTTTTGTTCTGAGTTTAATGTAAATCTTCTTATGCCCAGATGAGCCAGATAAGAAGATAACCCGTAATAACGGCCGCAAGGGTAAATGGCACACCGAATTTCATAAAGGTTGTGGATTTAACCTCGTGACCTTCTTTTCTGAGTATACCTATACCGGCAATATTTGCTGAAGCACCGATGGGAGTAAGGTTACCGCCAAGGGTAGCACCGCAGAGAAGGCCGTAATAAAGAATAATGGGATTCATACCCACGCCTGAAGCGATAACGGGAACGATTGAAAGCATTGTTGCAGTATAGGGAATATTATCAATAAATGCGGAAAGGATAACGCTCATCCACACAATGATTGTATACACAATGAAGGGTGATCCTGCACCGAGAGAGGCAATTGCATTACCGATAACATCAATAACACCTGCACTCTTGATACCGCCGATTACAACAAAAAGACCTGTAAGAAGAACGATTGTGTAATAGTCGATTTCCTTAAAGGAAGCCTTGACGATTTCCTTATTCTTCTTGATGAACAGCTCACGGATTACACCAACAAGGAAGAAAGCAATACAGATGATACCGTTTGTGATATCAGGCTTATAGAAGCCGCCGTTTGCTGCATCCTTATAAGGAATAAAGGAAACTGCGATAAGAGAAAGAACTGTACCAACAAGAAGGAAGGTGGGGAATTTGTCCTCTACCTTAGTTCTGCCTGAAAATTCGATTTTGTCCTTTTCTTTTCTGAACATAAAAAGAATAATCAAAGCACTTACTATGGCACCTGCCTGAACCACCCAGAACATACCAACGTGTCCGTCGTGAACAAAGAAGTCTGAGAAGTCAAGGTTTGCAGCCTTTGCAAGAAGAATTGAGGTTGTGTCACCAACTAAAGTTGCGGCACCCTGAAGGTTGGAAGAAACCGCAATACAGATAATTGACGGTACAGGTGAAATGTTCAGCTTTTTGCAGAAGGCAAGTGCAACAGGGGCAATCATAAGAACTGTTGCAACATTATCAACAAAAGCAGATACTATACCTGCAAAAAGTGAAAGGGCTACAACAACCCATTTTACATTGGGCATTTTTGAAATAAGTATATCTGACATAAGCTGGGGCATTTTAGACTCAATGAAAAGATATACCGTACCCATTGTACCTGCAATCATCATAATTACATTCCAGTCAATTTCTGAAAGTGCATTGGCGATTGAATAGCTGTAGCTTCCGTCAGAGAGAAGGAAGAAGCCTTCGCCGAAAAGATTGGGATTTACGGATGAAATGATACCGAGTGCCACAAAAATAAGGGCAGAACCAACGGTAACATAAGGTCTGATTTTCTGAAACGCCAACATAAGAATATATGTAACGGCAAAGATAACCAGTGCAGTGATTGTGATTGGACTCATTCTGACAACTCCTTAGTATTATACTTCGGGCGTGTCTGTACAAAAAAATAAGAACCCGTAAAAACGGATTCTGTCAAATTCAAAGCGATATTACGGGCGCCCCTTGCCCGAAAAAAAGCAAAATGAATTACAACCCACAACAAATAGAATACTATTGCACTCTATGACAGACTCCACCACTTATTTTGGATTGCTATGGTATTATATATTACATAGGTTCTTGTGTCAATATGATTTATGTAAAAACGAAATTTATTTTTAATTTTATCACAAAAACATCACAATCATTTTCCCTTCATTTTTTGATATACAAACTCAACAAAACTATACATAAACTTTTGTGAAGTTTGTTGAGATTTATACTTGTGAAAAAACACTATAAGTGATAAAATCTCTAAGGTTAAAAATGAAATATATTCAGGAGGATTTTAAAATGAGTCTTTTAGGCGGAATTATTTCCATCAGCAACATTTCAACTCTTTTGTTTGTTGTTTTCGCCGTTCTTGCATTAGGCTATATGCTCGGCAGAATCACAATCAAGGGTATTTCACTCGGCGATGCAGGTGTTTTCATTATTGCACTTGTTTTCGGTGCACTCTTTTTCAGCGTTGATCCCGAAGGCGCACTTATCTTCAGTGGCTCTTCCAAGCCCTACGATTTCAACAGCGGTCTTTCCCTTGTTGAAAGCCTCGGCCTTGTTCTTTTCGTAACATCAGTAGGCTTTATCGCAGGACCTAAATTCTTCGGCAACTTTAAAAGAAACTTCAAATCCTATGTTCTTCTCGGTCTTATCATTATCCTTGCAGGCGGTCTTGCTGCTGCAGGCTGTATCGGTCTGGGTGAAGTAATCGGCTACGGCGGAGCAATCGAAGACCAGGACGGCTTTGTGGCTATGATTGTAGGTCTTCTCTCAGGTTCACTTACTTCAACTCCCGCCTTCTCTGCTGCTAAGGCAACCGTTGCAGAAGACTATCAGGCTCTTGTTTCCGTAGGCCACGGCATTGCTTATATCTTCGGTGTTGTTGGTGTTGTTCTTTTTGTTCAGCTTATTCCGAAGCTTACAAAAGCAAATATGGACGAAGAAAGAGCAAAGCTTGTTATTAAAGAAGATGACAGCAAAAAGAAATCCGTAGGTAAGCTTTTTGATATTGACCATATGGGTATTGCTGCATTTTCACTTGCCGCAATTCTCGGCACTGTTCTCGGACAGGTTAAAATTCCCCTTTCCTCCGCAGGACTCAGCGGCACCTGCTTCTCACTTACAACAACAGGCGGTTGTCTTCTTATAAGCCTTATTCTTGGTCACTTCTCACGCATCGGCAAAATCAACATTATGCCCGCTCAGGCAACACTTAAGCTTTTCCGTGAGCTCGGCCTTGTGCTTTTCCTTGTTGGTGCAGGTATCCCCGGCGGTGCTGAATTTATTGAAAACTTTGATGCTATGTACTTTGTATACGGTATCATTATGACTCTCGTACCCCTTGTTATCGGCTTCCTTTTTGCAAAGTACGTGCTTAAATTAAGTCTTCTCAACAACCTTGGCTCAATCACCGGCGGTATGACATCAACTCCCGCTCTCGGTACACTTATCGGAACTGCAGGCACAGAGGATGTTGCAGCAGCTTATGCAGCAACCTACCCCATCGCACTTATTGCAGTTGTACTTGTATCACAGTTCCTTATCATTCTGTTCTGATTTATAACAAAATAAAATTTTACACCGCAGAACTGATATCTGCGGTGTATTTTTATTATCTCCAGGATATAAGTTTTTTTAATCCAAAACCCACATTTTAACTACTGCAAGCATTTCACGAAGATAATTCATCGGTATTGTGTACCAGATGATATCCGTGCCGAGATGAGTGACCGTGAGTCCCTCCGCCTTTGCATAGGAAGCCCCGCGGTAAATGTGATAAGCATTTGTAACAAAAACAACGGAATCATCGGGTAGACCCTTTTCTTTCATTATTTCGTGGGAATATTTAAAGTTTGTTATAGTGGAGGTAGATTTATCCTCCATTATTATTTTATCTTCGGGTATACCTTTATCAACGAGATATCTTTTCATTGCAAGAGCTTCGGGAATATCCTCCTGAGGTCCCTGACCGCCTGAAACTATAATCACCGTATCGGGATTCTTTTCGTAGTATTCATAAGCTTTATTGAGCCTTTTTGCAAGACCTACGCTGACTCTCTCCCCTCTTATACCGCAGCCTAAAACTATCACCGTTTTTTCAGTGTAGGATGCATTGTCAATGTTGCCGTAAACTGCAAGAAATGAGCCGAATACCGTAACAACCGAGAGCACAAGAGCAACAAAGATATGTACAATTCTTTTTGCTTTGAGCTTTTCAAACAATATGCCGTAGCATAAAAGCATGACTCCGAGAGCCACAACGGGCAGAAGACCTATATTGAGATTTGCAATAGTAGCCATAAGTACTGCATTGGCAATAAGAAGTGCACCTGCGACGATAACTGATATTTTAAAAGCTTTTTTCATCTGATTGCTCCTTTTTGTTTTATCTGTAAAAAGTGTAGCACCAATAAATAAAAAAGACAATATTAAATAACCAATCTTAAGGAAAATGTAAGAAAAAAAGGTGCTGTTTTTTACAGCACCTTCAGAATATTTTCTTATATTGTTTTACTGGCATCTAAACATATAATAAACCGTCTTACTGTCTTGATCAAAAAAATACAATAAAAAATGTCCTTTATTTACTTCATTAGAGCAACCGCTTTCTATATTGTAAAAATCACCTTCATCAATTCGATTCAGAAAATCTTTGTTCCCTGTGAATGTATCATACATATATTTTTCTTTGAAGACCTTGAGATAAAATTCAACTTCACTTTTATTTTCTGCAGTCACAAGATTATAGCTTTTGGATATTTTTTCTAAAACATCAGTATCATAATAATATTCGGAATAATAAAGAGCATCACCGGGAACAGCAAACCCGTTTTCATTACAATCATAATATCCGCTGATAATTTTAGTATCATTATCAGAAGTATACAGGTTTGAGTTTGCATAAATTCTCCAGCCTATAAGGCAAAAAGCAATGAATAGTATTATAATTATTTTCAAGATTCTTGTTTTCTTCATTATATCACCCCATCTATAATTATAATAACACAATATTCATTCTCATTGCAACATTAAGATAGTATTAACCAACTTTATAAAAAAAGGGACGATATAAATCGTCCCTTTTAAAATTATTTCTTTGAATTGAGATATTCTTCTCTGCCGAGCTCGTAAAGGTTGTTACCCTCTGAGTCGATGATAACCATAAGAGGCATATCTTCAACATAAAGCTTTCTGAGAGCTTCTGCTCCAAGGTCTTCGTAAGCAATAAGCTCTGCGGACTTTATGCACTTTGCAAGAAGTGCGCCTGCACCGCCGACTGCACCAAAGTATACGCCTGAATACTTTTTCATTGCTTCAACAACTTCGGGAAGTCTTGCACCCTTACCGATCATACCTCTTGCACCAACGCTCATCATTGTGGGTGCATAAGCATCCATACGGCCACTTGTTGTGGGGCCTGCTGAGCCGATTACGGTGCCGGGCTTTGCCGGTGTGGGACCAACATAATAAATTGTTGCGTTCATGGGGTCGATGGGAAGCTCTTCACCCTTAGAGAGGGATTCGCACATTCTCTTGTGACCTGCGTCTCTTGAGGTGTAGATGTAACCGGTGAGGAGAACTCTGTCACCAGCTTTGAGAGTTTTTGCAATTTCTTCTGTGAGGGGTAATGTTACTTTCTTTTCCATTTTAGATTACCTCCGACATATGACGTGTTACATGGCAGTTGATGTTGATTGCACAAGGCATACCTGCAATGTGAGTGGGAAGAGTTTCAATGTTAAGACCGATTGCTGTGGTCTTTCCGCCGAAGCCCTGAGGACCGATGCCGAGCTCGTTGATTTTCTCAAGCATTTCCTTTTCAAGGTCAGCATAGAAGGGGTCGGGATTTTCTGAATCGATGGGTCTCATAAGAGCCTTCTTTGCAAGAAGGGCAGCCTTATCAAAGGTACCGCCGATACCTACACCTACAACGATGGGAGGACAGGGATTGGGGCCTGCTGTTTCAACTGCTTCAATGATAAAATCCTTAATGCCCTGAAGACCTGCAGAGGGCTTGAACATACGGATCTGGCTCATATTTTCACTGCCGAAGCCCTTGGGGCCAACAGTAATTTTAAGCTTATCACCGGGAACGATTTCTGTGTAAAGCATTGCGGGTGTGTTATCACCTGTGTTGCCTCTTCTTACGGGGTCCTTAACAACACTCTTACGAAGATAGCCGTTTGTGTAGCCTCTTCTTACGCCTTCGTTAACTGCCTCTGTAAGGTCGCCGCCTACAATGTGTACGTCCTGACCGATTTCAAGGAAAACACAAGCCATACCTGTATCCTGACAGATGGGTACGTTTTCACTGTCAGCAATTTCGTAGTTTACGATAATATCATCAAGGATGCCCTTTGCAATTGCACCGTCTTCACAAGCACGGCAATTTTTGATTGCACACTTAACGTCACCGGGAAGATGGCAGTTAGCGTCGATGCAAAGCTTTTCAATTACATCTGTAATAGTCTGTGTATTAATTTCGCGCATTGTTTTATCTCCTTTTGTATTATACTCGTCACTGATTATCTTTCGTGTCTTGCATACTTGGGAAGAAGTAAGGGTGATACCTTACCGGTGTCAACACCTGCTGACTTAAGCTCTTCTGCATAAGCCTTAACATGGTCAAGGCTCATTTCGCCAAGCTCTACTTCCTTGCACTTTCTTGCAGCAGCCTTACCTGCATTTCTGCCGAATACGATAATATCAAGAAGTGAGTTACCCATAAGTCTGTTTCTGCCGTGGATACCGCCTACTGCTTCACCGGCAACAAGAAGGTTGGGAATAGCCTTTGTGAAGCCCTCACCGCCGATTTCAAGACCGCCGTTCTGATAGTGAAGTGTGGGATAAACAAGGATGGGTTCTTTTCTCATATCAATGCCGTAGTTGAGATACATACGAAGCATTGCAGGGATTCTCTTTTCGATTGTGCCTTCACCACCGAGGATTTCAATCATCGGAGTATCAAGCCAAACACCGCTGCCCAGAGGTGTATCAACACCTTTACCGTTAGCACATTCACGGATAATTGCAGATGCTGAAACGTCTCTTGTTTCAAGGGGATGAGCATAAGCTTCACCGTCTTTATTAACAAGCATAGCACCGAGTGAACGAACCTTTTCAGTTACGAGAGCACCGAAAATCTGTGAGGGATAAGCAACACCTGTGGGGTGATACTGAATTGTATCCTGATAAAGAAGGGGTGCACCAAGTCTGTAGCCGAGAACAAGACCGTCAGCTGTTGCACCGTAGTGGTTTGAGGTGGGGAAGCTCTGATAGTGGAGTCTGCCTGCACCGCCGGTTGCAATAACAACTGTCTTAGCCTTTGCAACAAGGTAGTCACCGGTTTCCATATTAAGAAGAACTGCACCTGCAACCTGACCCTTATCATCCTTGATAAGCTCAACTGCTGATGTGAATTCAACAACGGGAATCTTTCTGTTAAGAACCTCATCACGGAGGTTTCTCATAATTTCTGCACCTGAATAGTCCTTACAGGCGTGCATTCTCTTTCTTGAGGTACCGCCGCCGTGAGTAGTTACCATTCTGCCGTCTTCTTCCTTATCGAACATAACACCGAGGTCATTGAGCCAGTTGATAGCGTCAGGAGCTTCCATAACAAGTCTTCTGAGAAGCTCAGGTCTTGCAGCAAAGTGACCGCCGCCGAAAGCATCAAGATAATGCTGAACGGGTGAGTCGTTTTCCTTGTCAGCTGCCTGGATACCGCCTTCAGCCATCATTGTGTTAGCATCACCGATACGTAATTTTGTTACCATAATAACGTTTGCACCTGCTTCATTAGCTTCAATAGCTGCTGAAGCACCTGCTCCGCCGCCACCGATAACGAGCACGTCGCAATCGTAGTCAACCTTCCCCAGGTCAATGTTTTCTGTAAGAAGCATTGAGTTTGAATGAAGAAGCTCTGCAAGCTCCTTGGGAGCCTTTTCACCCTTATTGGGGCCAACCTTGATTTCAGAGAAGCCGTCAGCTCTGTAATCGGGGTGGTAAGCCTTGAGAAGGGCATCCTTTTCTTCTGCCGTCATTCTTCTCGGCTCTGTTTTCATTCTTTCTGCTCTTGTTGCTTCAACCTTTTTGATTGATTCACGCATTTCTGAAGTAAACATATCCGATCCCCTCCTTATTTCTCAATTTCTCTTGTGTTGTAGAGTTCTTTCATTTCCGTAATGGGCTTTTGCATAATCTTTTCAATCATATCGTCATATGCACCCTTGCGGATTTCTTCAACTCTTGCCTTAAGATGCTCTGTTTCGGGAGCAATGTATTTACCGACAAGACGTCTTGCAAGAAGACCAACCATAGGATGTGAAATTTCTGCAGGACATCTTACACTGCAGCAGCCGCAGGCTACGCAGTCAAAGGATTCCTCAGCACACTTTTCAAGCTCGCCTCTCTGAGCGTATGCGATGTACTGCATAACGTTAAGGTCCTGAGTACAGGCCTTTGTGCAGGCGTTACAGCCGATACAGCTGTAAATTTCAGGATAAAGCTCCATCATAATCTGCTGAGTGGGCTTAATATCGTCGATAGAATAAGTTCTCTTATCATTGGGGAAGAAGGGAATTGAAGCAACATACATACCTTCTTCAACCTGCTTCTGGCAGGCAAGACAGGTCTTGAGTGTGTTATCTCCCTTGATTCTGTAAATTGTTGCACAAGCGCCGCAGAAGCCGTGACGGCAGCCGCAACCTCTTGAAAGTGTATAACCGGCATATTCCATAGCGGTCATAATTGTCATTTCGCCGGGCACTACATACTTTTTGCCGTAGAAAAATACGTTAACCATATTGCTCATGTTCTGTCAGTCCTTTCTGTATACTGTTTTCGATTAATACTCATCGGGAAGCTCGTCAACTTCGTCGCAACGGAAAACGGGTCCGTCCTTGCAAACATACTTTGAGCCGATGTTACATCTGCCGCATTTACCAACACCGCATTTCATACGAAGCTCAAGTGTTGTGTATGCCTGAGTTTTTGTAAAGCCCATTTCCCCGAGTGCTCCGAGAACAAACTTGATCATAATCGGAGGACCGCAGACGAGAACTGTTTTGTCTGTTTTCATTTCAAGCTCCTTCAGGTAAGAGGGAACAAAGCCTACATGACCGTCCCAACCGTCCTGAGGTCTGTCAATTGTGAGATATACGTTTGTGCCCTTAGCCTTCATCCATACATCCTGGATTTCCTTAAGCTGAACAAGGTCATCAGCGGAACGGGAGCCGTAAACAATATCAACGGTGCCGTAATCGTCTCTGTTATCAAGAACATAGTTGATAACACTGCGAAGAGGTGCAAGACCGATACCACCGGCAACAAAAAGAAGGTTCTTTCCCTTAAGCTCAGTATCAACAGGGAAGTTGTTACCGTAGGGACCTCTTACCATAATCTCATCGCCGACCTTAAGGTCATGGAGATAATCGGTAAGAACACCGCACTTTTTAATTGAAAATTCCTGATAAAGCTTATTTGTGGGTGATGAGGTTATTGAGAACATAGCCTCACCTACACCGGGTACACAAAGCATTGCACACTGACCGGGCTTATGCTCAAAAAGCTTTCCGCCTTCGGGTGCTTCAACACGGAAGGTTTTAACGTCGGGAGTTTCCTTGCGTATATCCGTAACTACGCCCACCATGGGCACAAGAGTATCTAAATTATAATTCTGATGGCAGGTACATTCGCTCATTTTGAACTGTCCTCCTTACTGAAAGCCTTAATAACCTTAACAATGTTGGTTGAAGCGGGGCACTTATCAACACATCTGCCGCAGCCTACGCAGGAATACATTCCTTCATTGTTTGCGGGGAAATAAACAAGCTTGTGCATAAATCTCTGACGGAAACGCTGCATCTGGCTTGTTCTGTTGTTACCGTGAGCCATCATTGTGAAGTCTGAATACATACATGAGTCCCAGCAGCGGTATCTCTGAACGCCGTCACCGGTGTCATAATCCTTAAGGTCATAGCACTGACAGGTGGGACATACAAAGGTACAGGTTCCGCATGCAAGGCAGGGCTTGTAAAGGTCCTTCCAAAGCTCAGAATTGAACTTTTCCTCTGTTGCATCTCCGTGCCAGGAATCAAGTGAAAGGTCTGTATAGGGAAGACGTGAAAGAATAGCCTTAATGCTTTCCTTTTCTTCTTCAACTGCACCGTCGTCGCTGTCTTCCAGAAGCTCAGTGCACATCGCTGTAAGCTTTTCGCCCTTTTCGGTGTTTGCCTTCCAATAAAGGTAATCGCCCTTGAACCAAGCAGTAACGTCACCCTTGGGCTCTTCGGGATTTACACCGAATACGGTACAAAAGCAGCTCTCTTCCGGCTCGGAGCAAGCAAGAGCTACTGTAATGCAGTGCTCACGTCTTGCAGCATAGAAAGAGTCAACGGGATGTGAAAGGAAAACTCTGTCAAGCACCTCGGCACCCTTGAGATCACAGCCTCTGATACCGAAAAGCACAAAGCTTTCATTTACAAGCTCTTCCTGATTAATCTTGATTTTTCTGTCTTCTCTTGTAACGGTGTAAAGAGTTTCGCTCTGAGGGAAGAATGCTTCCTTTGCACTCTTTACTGTTTTAAGAGTATCAAGGTCCACCTTGCTTTCAGCAGTATAGATGCCGAAATTGGTCTGACCTGCTTTATTCTGAGGGATATATAATCTCTGTGAAGCGGAAATAAGGTTGAAAAGCTTTGCGAGATTTTCTCTTTTAATCTTTTTCATTTACTCTTATCTCCTTTCGTCAGCTTCCATATCACCGAGGGTGAAATCGGTGAGAGGGCCTTTGCTTTCAGCATCGGCACCTGCCTGGAATTCGCCGTAATATTCGTTTATATCCTTGATGAACTTTCTGTTGAAAAGGTGAAGAGGAATACCCTGAGGACATACTCTTGAGCATTCACCGCAGTCAGTGCATCTGCCTGCAACGTGGAAGGCACGGATAATATGGAACATACTTTCATTGAAGGGGTCAACATTTGCCTTCTGTTCACTGTCGAACTTGGTTGAATCAAACACACACTTTCTGCATGAGCAGGCAGGACATACGTTTCTGCAAGCGTTACATCTGATGCACTTTGAAAGCTCACGCTGGAAGTATGCAAATTTATCTTCCGGAGTGAGATTTTCGATGATTTCAACATCCTCAAAGCGGTTCTTATCAAGAGTATCAGCAGATTCGAGCATAAGCTCATCGTAAATCATATGCTCCTTACCCTTACAAACGTGGCATCTTTCAAGCATAGCGTCCTTATATGCTACAGTCTTGTCTCCATAAAGAGTTTCAACCTTAAGCTCGTCACAAGCACCGTCAATTTCAGCACCTGTAACACTAAGAATACCCTTGATGCCCTGAGCTTTGATGTTTTCAACATTAAGCTTACCCTTACAGCCAACACCGATAATGTAAGCCTTTTCTCTGAGAACTCTGTGCTCTTTAATAAGCTGATTGAAGGAATATGTGTCGCAGGGCTTAAGAAGAATAGCTGTTACGCCTTCAAGGTTTGAGCCCTTGATCATATACTTTGAAAGGTTAGCTCCGCAGAAGCCGTCATAAACGAGTTCGCTGAGCTCTTCAACGGAATTAAAATATGCGGGTTCCGGATTAAAGGCAAAATCCCCTTTTTTCCAGCCGAGTACACGCTGTACCTTACCGCTTTCCATAAGCTCCTTTAAACGGGAAATCAGTTCTTGCATCTCAAATCCCCCAATCTTACATTTTTACCAAGCTTCTGAACGGTTTCTACAAAGTCGTTCATAGTCTGTGAGAACTTAACGCCTTCAGCAGCACTTACCCATTCAACACGGGTTCTGCCTCTTTCAATGCCCATATAGTCAAGCATTGAGAAAAGAAGGGTCATTCTTCTTCTTGCATAATAGTTACCTGTGCTGTAATGGCAGTCACCGGGATGACAGCCGCAGATGATAACACCGTCAGCACCCTTTTCAAAGGCACGGAGAATAAACATAGGGTTAACTCTGCATGAGCAGGGAACACGGATAATCTTTACATCGGCGGGATATGCAAGGCGGCTGCTGCCTGCAAGGTCAGCACCTGCATAAGAGCACCAGTTGCAGCAGAATGCCACAATTTTGGGTCTGAATTCTTCGTTGTTTATCGACATATAGCATCCACCTCCGCAATAATCTGTCTGTTAGAGAAGCCCTGAAGATCCATAACACCTGAGGGACATGCAACGGTACAAGCACCGCAGCCCTGACAAAGTGCATTGTTAACAACGGCAACTCTGTGAGTCTTTCTGATACCGTGGTCATTGATAAGCTTATCCTCATAGGAAATTGCACCGTAGGGACATACATTTGCACAAGCTGAACAGCCGTTACAAAGAAGCTCGTCTGCCTTTGCAGTGCAGGGGTTGGTCATAAGCTTATCCTTGGCAAGAAGACCTACAACCTTGATAGCTGCGGCACCTGCCTGAGATACGGTTTCGGGAATATCCTTGGGTCCCTGACATACACCTGAAAGGAACACACCTGCTGTGGGTGATTCAACGGGACGAAGCTTGGGATGAGCTTCTGTCAGGAAGTTGTTCGTATCAATACTTGCAGTAAGCATTGTTGCAATATTTCTGACTGAGGGGTTGGGCTCAATTGCAGCAGCAAGAACAACCATATCAGCATTGATTTTAAGCTGCTTGCCGTCAATAAGGTCAACACCGTGAACAAGAAGTGAGCCGTCAGCCTGAGGAGCAACCTTACCAACCTGACCCTTGACGTAGTTTACGCCGTATTCTTCAACAGCTCTTCTGTAGAACTCGTCGAAGTTCTTACCCGGTGTACGTACGTCGATATAGAAAACTGTTACATTTACATCGGGATATTTATCTCTTATAAGCATTGCATGCTTTGCTGTGTACATACAGCAGATTTTTGAGCAGTAGGGCTTACCCTTGCTCTCATCACAACGTGAGCCTACACACTGAATGAACACAATTTCCTTAGGAGCCTTACCGTCGGAAAGGCGTTCAAGGTGACCCTTTGTGGGGCCTGCCGCATTCATAATTCTTTCAAGCTCAAGAGATGTGATAACATCCTTGCTCTGTGAATATGCATATTCCTCAAGATTATCAAGCTTGATTACTTCAAAGCCTGTTGCAACAACAATTGCACCGTACTTCTGAGTAACAATCTCATCCTCCTGCTTATAGTCAATTGCACCTGCCTGGCAGAATCTTTCGCAGACACCGCACTTGCCTGTTTTAAGCTTTAAGCACTGAGAGGGATCAATAACAGGAACATTTGGAATAGCCTGAGCGAAGGGGGTGTAAATTGCGGGGCGGTTATTAAGACCGCTGTTGAACTCACTGAGTGCCTTTTTGCTGGGACATTTTTCCATACAAACGCCGCAACCTGTACACTTATCCATATTTACATATCTTGCTTTTTTTCTGATATCTACGGTGAAATCACCAACAAAGCCTGATACCTTTTCTACTTCACTGTAAGTGTAAAGGGTGATTTTCTCGTGAGCTGCTGCATCAACCATCTTGGGAGTGAGAATACAAGCTGAGCAGTCAAGAGTGGGGAAGGTTTTATCAAGCTGAGCCATCTTACCGCCGATTGAGGGAGTTTTTTCAACAATGTCTACCTCATAGCCGGCATCGGCAATGTCAAGAGCGGTCTGAATACCTGCGATACCGCCACCGATAACAAGAGCTCTTTTTGTAACACCGCTTTCACCTGCCTGAAGCGAGGTATTAAGGTTAACCTTTGCAATAGCGGCTCTTGTGAGGATAACAGCTTTTTCAGTTGCTTCCTCAATATCCTTATGAATCCATGAGCACTGCTCACGAAGGTTTGCAATTTCAACCATGTATGGGTTGAGGCCTGCCTTTTCAGCACATTTTCTGAAGGTTGCCTCATGCATTCTGGGAGAGCAGGAGCAAACAACGATACCTGTAAGGCCTTTTTCCTTAATTGCCTGAGCAATCTTTTCCTGTCCTGCTTCAGAGCACATATACTGATATTCTTCAGCATGAACAACGCCGGGCTCGAGCTTTGCAAGCTCTACAACTTTTTTAACGTCAACCGTTGCTGCAATATTACTACCGCAGTGGCAGACAAATACACCTATTGACTGCATGTGCTCACCTCCTGAACTTTCTGAATGCACTGACTAACAGCTGTTGGGGCATATCCTCGTCGATAAGAGCGGGGATTTCATCGGGCACAAGGTAGCTTCCGCCTTTTTCTCTTACAACAATCTGTCTTGCAGCGTCAACAATCTTGCCCGGCTTAACATCACGGGGACATCTTTCAACGCAGGCGAAGCAGGAAAGGCAGACCCAGAGAGAATCACACTTTGCCAAAGCTTCAACATCCTCGTTGATTACATAGGACACAAACTGATGGGGCTTGATATCCATTTTTTCGTATGAAGGGCAGGATGCGGAGCATTTGCCGCACTTCATACACTTAAGAGGATTGGTACCGCTGATTTCCTGAACCTTTTCGGACTGTCTTTTCTTAGAAGTTTCCACTTGCGTCTACCTCCTCTTTAACTCCGAGAGCCTCAGCAAGAAGCTCCGTGAAATAAATAACGGGAATATCCTTTTCGCTGTTCTTTGTAAGGTTATACTGACAAAGAGGACAAGCGGTGATAAGAGCCTCTGCTTCAAAGGACACAGCACTGTCCGTTACGGTGTTGCACATTTTCTTTGAAAGCTCATTATCCTTAAGGGAAATGTATCCGCCGCAGCATTCGTTACGGTAAGGATAAATAACGGGTTCAGCACCGAGAGCCTTTATAAGCTCTTCCATAACTGAGGGGTTTTCAGGGTTATCGAACATAAGAATATCGGAGGGGCGAAGAAGAAGGCAGCCGTAATAAGCGCCGATTTTTCTGCCCGTAAGAGGATTGACAACCTTCTTTTTGAGTTCGTCAAAACCGATTCTGTCACGGATAACTTCAAGGAAATGGAGAACCTCGGTTTCGCCGAGATAAGGCTCGTCGAGCTTCATATAGTTGTTTGCTCTTGTTCTGATATCCTCAACATTTCTCATGTCGTCATTTACTCTTTTAACAACATGATAGCAGGCAGAACAGAGAGTTACAAGCTCCTGACCCTTTTCCTTTGCATCATTGAGCACCCTGACAGAGGAAAGCTTTGAAGCGATTTCATCACTTGAAAGAGGATATACACCGCCGCAGCACTGCCAGTTTTCGATTTCTTCCAGCTCAAAACCAAGTGCCTTTGCCGAAGCTCTTGCATAAGCGTCAAGCTTTTTTGCCTTGGTTCTTAAGGTACAACCCGGATAATAACTGTACTTCATACATCTATGATCCTTTCTTTTTTGATTTCTCGCACCATGCAGCGCCCTGACCCCGTTTTCTCAGTTTTCTCCAACATTTACGGCCGTAAAACACCAACATAGTCTATCCGATATATGATATCATTTTTCCTAAGAAAATACAATGTTTTACGACAACTTTTCACAAAAAAAACATATAAATTTTTATGGTCGGGTATGTATTTTTTGATATAACAAAACGGAGAGCTGTAACTATACAGCTCTCCGTGAATATTTAGGTTATGGGTAATTAAATTAAGCCTGTATTAAATAAAAAGGCTCTTGATTTTATAAATTATATTTCTGAAAATATCGGCAATTTTATTTAAAAAATCAAGTATGGCGTTTATGCCGTCATCGGATGAAGCAGAATCAAGGCTCTTTACGTTGCCGAGTCCGAGCTCAAATAATACCTTTACATATTCCTGTGCAATAACGTAATGTCCGGCTGCATTGGGATGAATTGTATCCGCCTGAATATATCCGGTGCCGCTCGCAAAGGCTGAAGCCACATCAACAATAACATAAGCACCGGGCTGCTGCCTAAGAACATCCTTAATAGTATCATTGATGGTATCAACAGCATACTGATATGTTTCCTTAAGTAAACCGCTTGCAGGATTATAAAGGGTCTGTATCAGCAGTGTTGCCTTTGGATTAAGATCTTTGATTTTTCCAACAGCAAGAATAAAGCTTTCCCTGAACTCAGCTCCGATAGCCTCCATGCTGCTGAAATCATTTTTTAAAAGCGAATCGGCAATCATATCCAGTATATCACCGTGAAGGAAGTTATTACCTCCGATTGAAACGCCGATAATATCAGCGGAAGAAACATCTGCTGCAACCTTTTTATCCTTAAGCCTCTGATACAGATCCTGTGTGGTGTGTCCGTCAACGGCATAATTTACATAATTATATCCCTCCGCCTCACTTACAATAGCACCGTAGGATTGTGTTTCAATGCTTATGAGTCCGTGACCCCTTGCAATTGAATCGCCGAGAAGAACAAATTTTGTTTTTTCTTCATCTGCTGCAAATGAAGGCACAGAAAGAGCGAAAAGCATCACAAGCACCAGAAAAACAGAAACAAGCTTTTTCATAATTTTCAACCTTTCATATCATAAATATGTGAAAATTATATACCTTATCATCAATAAAGTCAATTCATAAAAAGGAAAAAGCAGGCGATCTTACGCCTGCTTTTGAGATAACCTTATTATCAGTCGTCAACACCCTTGCCGACAGCATAATCATTATCAGCTTTTGCGGCAAAAGCCATTTCCTCTTCTTCCTTTTTGCCGATGTTATAGATAAACTTCATAGCAAGGAAGGCAATGAGTGAGCCTGCGGCAAGTACGATGAAATAAAGTGACTTAACCTTGTCGCCGAAGTCTGCAGCCTGAACTGCGTTTTCACCTTCAACAAAGCCGATTGCAACAAGACCCCAGGAAACAACTGCCTGACCGATACCCTGAGAGAGCTTACGGAAGAAGGAGTAAAGAGCGTAAAGTGAGCCTTCCTCACTCTTACCTGTCTTGCGGTAGCTGACCTCGATACAGTCTGCAATAATAGCCCAAACTGAAATCTGGAACACTGCGTTACCCACATTAAGACCCATAAGGCATACGATGTAAACAAGCATACCGGTGCCGTCGGGAGTGATGGGAGCGAAAAGTGAAACAATACCTGAAATTGTACCGATAAGCATTGTAACAACAAGAACATTCTTCTTGCCGTATTTCTTTGTAAGCTTACCGAGAAGAACCATAAACACAATCATGGGAGCGTAGGAGCCTACCATTGCGATGCCTACCTTACCTGTATCCTTGAAGAAATACTGGAACACCATATTGTTAAGAGCCATTGTTGAGTTGAAAAGAGCAACGGAAGCCACAGAAGCAATTGTTGCACCAACCATAGCACGGTTTGTGAAGAAGGACTTCACTGAGGAGAGCATTGCCTTGATACCTGTTGCGTTTTCGGTTGCGTCACGGTTTACTCTTTCTTTAACAAGAACTGTTGTGCCGTAAAGCACTATCATTGCAAAAATTGACATTGCAATTGCAACAGGAAGAAGTGTTTCACCCTTGAGAGTCTGTACCTCAACACCTGAAGCGTCGGTTGATTTGCTGTATACAATGCCGGGAAGAACAATCATAATAACAATTGCGGGAAGAGCCGCACCAATAGAACGGAAGGTTGAAAGAGAAACTCTCTGCTGAGGGTCATCAGTAATAACACTGTGAAGTGAACCGTAAGGAACATTTACCATTGTGTAAGCGATTGACCACAGACAGTAGGAAACAAGACACCATGCATATTTACCTGCATATGAGAAGTCCTTGACAGGAGCAAAAATCATAACATTGAATACGATAAGTGTCACACCGCCGAGAAGAATCCAGGGCATATACTTACTCTTTTTACCGATTCTTTTTGTGTCAACAAGGTTACCGATAACAATATCGTTAACAGCGTCAAATGCCTTTGAAATAAGGATAATGATTGCATAGTCGTTGGGTGAAAGACCGATATACTGAAGATAGAAAAGCTGCATAAAGGTTGAAACAAGCTGGAATGAAAATCCGCAGCCCATATCACCCATTGCATAGCCGAGCTTGTCCTGCCAGCCGAAGGGTCTTACTGCACCCTGAGGTGCTTTTGTTTTTGAACTCATAGTTGTTTCTCCTTGATTTTTGTTTTTTTATTGTAACCCTCTCCGCCAACCTGACGGTTGCCACCTCTCCCATAGGGAGAGACAAGAAAGGTTCTTTACCTGAATTTTATCTCTGCACTCTGCCTGAGCCGTCGCCGCCTGCAAGCTTTTCAACTTCTGAAACGCTTACTCTGTTGTAGTCGCCTTCAATTGAATGCTTTAAGGCTGAAGCTGCAACTGCAAATTCAATTGCAGACTGTGTATCCTTACCTGAAAGAAGAGCGTAGATAAGTCCGCCGCCGAAGGAGTCGCCGCCGCCTACACGGTCAACGATGTGAAGGTGGTATTCCTTTGAGAAGCAGTAATTTTCGCCGTCATAAAGCATACCTGCCCAATCGTTATCGGAGGCAGAAATTGAAGAGCGGAGAGTGATTGCGACCTTCTCAAAACCGAAGGTGTCCATAAGCTGCTTGGCAACTGACTTGTAGCCTTCCTTATCAAGCTTGCCACCGTAAATATCGGTATTTTCAGCTTCAATGCCGAATACATCCTTTGCATCCTCTTCGTTTGAAATGCATACATCAACATACTTGCAAAGCTCGGTCATAGCCTTTCTTGCTTCATCTCTTGTCCAGAGCTTACCTCTGTAGTTAAGGTCGCAGGAAATTTTCACGCCCTTAGCCTTTGCTGCCTTACAAGCGTCAAGGCAGATATCCACAAGCTCACCGCCGATAGCGGGAGTGATACCTGTAAAGTGGAACCAGTCTGCACCGTCAAAGATTTTATCCCAGTCAAAATCCTCTCTCTTAGCAAGCTGGATTGCTGAGTAGGCTCTGTCGTAAATACATACTGAGCCGCGCTGTGAAGCACCCTTTTCAAGGTAATAAATGCCAACTCTTTCACCGCCTCTTACAACATCCTTTGTGTCAACACCAAGAGCACGAAGGGAGTTTACAGCTGCCTGACCGATAGCGTGTGAAGGAAGCTTTGTTACATAAGAAGAATCCATTCCGTAGTTTGCAAGAGATACTGCAACATTGGCTTCACCGCCGCCGAAGGTAGCCTGCATTGTGTCGTTCTGAAAAAATCTGTAATAGCCTTCGGGAGCAAGACGGAGCATAATCTCACCGAAGCATACAATTCTTTTGCTCATAATATAATCCTCTTTCTAAAATAGTTCTATTTCTGTAACTGCTGATTAAAACAATGTTTCGAATATCATCAGACAGATTTTTCGTCGAATTGTTTGAAAACCGCAGGCAATACTTTGTGTATTAACGAGGATTTTCGGACAAGAGCGACGGAAAATAAGTCGATGAGATTCGTGACTGCGGGTTAATCAGCAGTTACTTAGTTTCTATACAAATCTCAAAGCCTGCAACTGTGTCCTTGAGTCCGAAGCAGGTTACATTGCCCTTTTTGTCATACCAGATGTCGGGGTCAATTTCTGCACCGAGTCTTTCAAGATAAGCCTTTGCACGGTTGCCGTTAAGGGTAGAAAGCACGATACAGCCCTTGGCATCGCTTTCCTCTTTGCCGAAGCAGATTGAGCCCGCCTCAACACCGCACTCAGTTTCAATAGCATCAAATCCGAAAAGGGAAGCTACAAACTGAGCATTCTTTTCTGCGTTGGCACTGTCACCGTAAATGCAGATTTTTTGAAGCTTGAAGCCAAGCATTGTTTTAACGGCTTCCTTACATTTTCTTGTAATGTCATCCCACTTGCCTTCATTGATATCGGCACTTGTTGCAATCCATGTGCCGCCACAGCAAAGAATACGGTCAAATGAAAGGTAATCATTGAGATTCTTTGTGTTAACACCGCCTGTGGGCATCCACTTTGCAGCCTGATAAGGACCTGCAAGAGCCTTGAGCTTATTCACACCGCCATTAGCCTCAGCAGGGAAAAACTTGATATTTGTAAGTCCCATGCTCATAGCCTGCTCCATTTCACCGGGAGTTGCTGCACCGGGCATCATGGGAATACCTGTTGATTTGATGTAAGCAATCATTTCAGGATTAAAGCCGGGAGTTACAACAAACTTAGCTCCTGCAGCAATAGCTCTGTCGCACTGCTCTTTTGTAAGAACGGTACCTGCACCGACGAGAACATCGGGACATTCTTCTGAAATTCTTCTGATTGCTTCTTCAGCTGCAGCAGTTCTGAAGGTAATTTCAGCTGCAGGAAGTCCGCCGTCACGAAGTGCCTTTGCAAGAGGCACTGCCTTGTCTGCATCTTCAATTGCAACAACGGGAATTATACCTAAATCGTAAATTGTTTTGAACATATCCATTTGGAATTTACATCTCCTTTTTATAGTAAGGGCTACCTATAGTAGTAAGTGATAAGTAGCAAGTAGTAAGGGTTTAATGTGCCGAAGGCACACATTATAATCTCGGAGCGAAGCAAATATATCACTGCTAAGCAAGGCTTCGCTTATACACCGCTATAGGATGAGAAGCCGCCGTCAACAGGAAGAACTACGCCCGTGATAAAGCCTGCGGCATCATTATTCACAAGGAAAAGAAGTGCACCGTCAAGCTCTTTTGCTTCACCGAAGCGTCCCATTGGTGTTGCGGCAAGAATCTTGTCCGTTCTGGGTGTGGGTGAGCCGTCGGGATTCCATAAAAGTGCTGCATTCTGCTTTGTTGAAAAGAAGCCCGGTGCAATAGCATTTACACGGATACCTTCCTTTGAAAAGTGAACTGCAAGCCACTGAGTAAAGTTTGAAATAGCCGCCTTAGCACCTGAATATGCGGGAATCTTTGTAAGAGGTGTGAAGGCATTCATTGAAGAAATATTGATGATGTTACAGCCTTCTCTGCCGAGCATCTGCTTTGCAAACGCCTGGGTAGGAATAAGTGTGCCCAGGAAGTTGAGGTTGAAAACAAAACCGACTCCGTCAGCATCAAGGTTAAAGAAGTTTTTGCAATCCTCGTCAATATCACCTGAAAAGTAGTATTCCTTATCAGTTGTGGCTCTGGGGTTGTTCCCGCCTGCACCGTTGATGAGAATGTCGCATTTGCCTAAATCTTTTTCAACTGCTCCGGCAATTTCATTGCAGATATCCTTATCAAGAACATTGCACTTATATGCCTTTGCTATAC
>JAXJQQ010000088.1:0-34965 GCA_036311065.1 Acutalibacteraceae bacterium
CTTTCCGAAAAGCTACACAACCGAACAGATTGAAGAAGCAATCATAAAAATCTGTGAAAGCAGATACAGAGCCCGTCAGAGTAGAGATGCGAGATAAGGAGGTAGCCTATGATTAAAAATTATGATTTAACAGACAGTCACATTGCTATATGTGGGATGGGACGTATTAATAACAGTAACGGAATTGAACTTGAAGAATATGCTATTCCTCAGAGTAGAGAAACTGTAAAGCGCCCGCCGGTTCAAAATATTCCGAAACAAATTAATATCTCAAGAAAAATCGGTAGAACTGTATATGATGTCACCGCAAATTTTGATATAGAGAGCAATCGTTCCGTATTGCAACAGTTTATGCAGTTGATACTTTCAACTAAAGCAGAATAATCACAGAATGGATGAGAATTGTCGAGCGTTATATAATGTCAAAGACAAATCGTAACGCTCGGCTTTTCAAAGAAAGGAGTTTTAATTATGGCAAAGAAAGCCGAGAATAAACAAAAAATAACAGCTCTTTATTGCCGTTTATCCGTTGAAGATATCAGAGACGACGATAAAAACAGCAAAAAGAAAGGTAATACCGATGAGTCTAACAGTATAACAAATCAAAAGCAAATTCTATCTCAATACGCTAAAGAACACGGATATTTACACCCTGAATTCTTTGTAGATGACGGTATTTCAGGTACAACCTTTGACCGTCCTGAATTTCAACGTATGCAAAAAATGGCTGAAAACGGAGAAATTGAAACCATTATTGTAAAAGACCTTTCCCGTTTTGGTCGTGAACAGGTTGAAATGGGGAGGTTAACCCAAATTGTATATCCTTCACTTGGTGTAACATTTATAGCTATTCAAGAAAATGTAAATACTGCAGAAGGCACAGGTCTCGAAATGATGCCTTTTTACAATATATTTAACGAATGGTATGCAGAACAAACAAGTAAGAAAATAAAGGCTGTTTGGAAAGCAAAAGCCGATAATGGAGAAAGAGTTTCTGCTTCCATACCTTTTGGGTATATAAAAAGTGCAGATGACCCTAAACAGTGGATTGTAGACGAACCTGCCGCAAAAGTTGTAAAGTATATTTTCGAATTATGCCTTGCAGGGCTGGGACCTTCACAAATAGCAAAGCGATTAGAAAGCGAAGAAATAATTACACCCACCGAATATTGTTATCGTAATGGGCGTAAGTGTTCTAATCCAAGACCTGAAAATCCATACAGATGGGTATCGGACTCAGTTATTCACATTCTTGAAAATCGTCAATACACCGGTTGTACGGTAAACTTTATGACATCTTATGTAAGTTTTAAAGTTAAGAAAACAGTATATCACCCTGAGGAGGAATGGAATATAATTCCAAACACTCAAGAAGCTATTATTGATGAAGATACTTTTGAAAGAGTTCAGGAATTACGTAAAAGTCGTCGTCGAAATTCTGCTACGGGAAAAACAAGTATTTTTTCAGGACTTTTATATTGTGCTGATTGCGGTTCGAAATTATATTATTGTGCAGCAAAAAGTATTGAGGACGGAAAAGAATTTTATCGTTGCTCCCAATATAAAGAAAAGCGTGGTTCCTGCACAATTCATTTTATCCGTGATGCGGTATTAAAAGAAATTGTTCTTGACACAATAAAAGCCGTAGCAAAATATGTTACTGAATTCGAACCGGTATTTCTTTATCTGTACGCAAAGCATAACACTGCCGATAAGGAAACAAATATTAGAATGTTGAAGCAGAAGGTAGAAAAAGCTCAAAAGCGTATTGCTGAATTAGATAAACTGATTGAAGGTCTTTATGAATATAATCTTCTTGGCAAGGTCTCGGATGAACGATTTTATCGTATGTCGGCAAATTATGAAAAAGAGCAAAAAGAATTGCTTGCCGCAGTAGAAAACGACAAGCAAGCAATAAAAACAGCTGAACAAGAAAAAATAGACCTTGATGCTTTCTTAAAAGCAATTCGTGGTTGCACCGAATTAAAAGAATTAACACCAACTCTTGTAAACACATTAATAAAGAGAATTGATGTTCATAACAGCATCAAAGGTGAAGATGGATTAAAGCATGTTCCTGTTGATATCTCATTTACTGCGGCGGGTATCATAAATATTCCGACAGAACAAGAGATTCTTGAAACAATTCAGGAAATGCGTGAAAATCCATTAAAAACCGCTTGAAATAAGGAAAATGGCGTAGCCCTAACGGGCTACACCGCAACCTGTTTCCAGACTGTCCTTTAGAGTGCGACTCTAAGGGTTCGGATTTTTTTATTTTTGGTGGAACAACGTTCCGTGTGTGCGAGTCAGTGTTCGACTGACTCTTGTTTGGTGGAGATGGCGGTAATCGAAACCGCGTCCGAAAATCTATTCACACAACTTTCTCCGGGTGCAGTCAGTCTTTTATTATTCCCTTACCGCCACGCCGGTTGACAGGCTTAACGGCTTGGTAGGCTCTTATGCATGACGGTGGCCGAGTCACTCCGCCGTTCACGTTCACTGCTAAGTCGACGCCTTTAACTGAGCCGCAGTACTCTCAGCCAAGACGGGCCGCTTTAAGCAGCCTTTAAAACTGTATTTTTGTCAGTTATTTTTAATGTTGCGACTTTTAAAGTGGTGTCGCACCACTACCCGCTTATTATGCTTCAAAACCCCCGTCGAAATCCTTTCATCCCCATATGAGCGATGCTGTGCATCGCAGTGATATATCTGCTTCGCAGATGTGATATGCACCCGCGGTGCGTGATATTTTGCTTTGCAGCAAAGTGATATATTTGCCTTACGGCAAATGTTGTGGGTCACTTGGTGACGGATTTTAAGCACAATTTAATTATATGCTTTTTTTAGTAAAATTCAACAGGTAAATTCTGTTTTTTAATAGCGCTCTTTAAGGTTACGTTCAATGCTTCTTTTTGCATCCTTTTCAGCTGCGACCTCACGCTTATCGTAATTCTTTTTACCCTTACAAAGACCTATTTCAAGCTTTGCCCTGCCCTTGAGAAAATAAATGCTCAGGGGAATAAGGGTAAGTCCCTGCTGTTTTATTGTGCCGTAAAGACGGTTAATCTCCCTTTTGTGCATAAGAAGTCGCTTGACTCTCATCGGGTCACGGTTAAAAATGTTACCCTGCTCGTAAGGGCTGATGTGCATTCCGTTGGCAAAAATTTCACCGCCGTCAATACTGCACCAGCTATCCTTCAGATTTACTCTGCCTTTTCTTATTGATTTTACCTCGGTACCGAAAAGCTCAATACCTGCCTCGTAGGTTTCAAGAACAAAATAGTCGTGTCTTGCTTTTTTGTTCTGAGCTACAATCTGTCTTTCGTCCTGAGCTGATACAGCCATACAAGACACCTCCTTATGTCCTTCGGACAAGTAGTAAGTCGTTAGTAGTCAGTAGTCAGGCGCGAAAAAGCACCCCTGATTTCAAACTCTTACTCCGCGTCCATATGGTTTAATTTTATGCGAAATCATATGTTTATTTTGTAGCAATTTAATCAACAGTCACCTTCTAGCGCCTGAAAGGTGCCACTGACTACTGACTACTTGCTACTGACTACTATTATCACAGAGTGCGTCTTCCCTCAAGTGCCTTTGAGAGGGTCACTTCATCGGCATATTCAAGGTCTGCACCGACGGGAACACCGTAAGCAAGTCGGCTGACGGTAATGCCCATAGGCTTTAAAAGTCTTGAAATATACATTGCAGTGGCTTCGCCCTCAACGGTGGGGTTGGTAGCCATAATGACCTCTTCAATCTTGCCGTCAGAAAGCCGTGCGAGAAGCTCCTTGATTGTAATATCCTCGGGTCCTACACCGTTCATGGGTGAAATAACACCGTGAAGCACGTGATAGGTGCCCTCAAACTCGTGAGTTCTTTCAAAAGCCATAACATCGCGCGGGTCTTCAACAACACAGACAATGCTTTCATCCCTTCTTCCGCTTTTGCAGATGGGACAAAGCTCATCCTCGGCAAGGTTACAGCAGCGTGTGCACTGCTTTATCTTTTCGTGAGCGGTAAGAATCGCCTTTGAAAAAGCCTCTGCCTCTTCCTTTTTCATGTTCAGCACATAAAAAGCCAGACGCTGAGCACTTTTGTGTCCGATGCCCGGCATTCTTTCAAACTGCTCAACAAGACGGGCAAGAGATGCTACATTATATCCTGCCATCAGAAGGGAAGGTTAAGACCTGCAAGACCGCCCTGAGCTGCCTGCATTGCCTGATTCATTGCATCGTCAGCTTTTCTCATAGCTTCATTTGTTGCAGCAATGATAAGGTCTGCGAGCATTTCTGCATCATCGGGATCAATAACATCGGGCTGCATTTTGATGCTCTTTACCTCATGAGCACCGTTAACGGTTACTTCAACTGCTCCGCCGCCTGCGGAAGCCACGAATTCTGTCTGTTCAATTTCTGCCTGTTTCTGCTCCATCTGAGCCTGCATTTCCTGAATTTTTTTCATCATAGCCATCTGGCCGCCGCCTGCGCCCTGGCCGGGAATTCTTGCTTTCATTTTTAATATCTCCTTTAACTTTTATTCTTTTTAAGGCTTAACGTCTATATTTATACCCATTGTACGGGCATTGCTGATAAGGTTTTCAAGAGGGTCTTTTTTAGGCATCTGAGCCGTGTCCCCTGTTTCGTTTTTAGCTCCGTTATAAACACCGAGACGGTATTTTTTGCCTGTAACTCTCATTATGGCTTCCTTAACATCCTTGGCATTTCTGCCCGTTTTTATAAAGGAATTGAGGGTGGGATTTTCGCTTTTGATAAGAACAAAATCACCCTTTATAACTGCCTGAGAATTAACAAGCACGCCCCACATTGCCATATTGGTTTTCATAAGCTCAGAAAGGACCTCTGCCCACTGAATGGTCTGCTCTTCGGGCGAAGGCTCGGATATGGGCTGATAGGGTGGATTTTCCGCTTCGGGCACATAAGGTGCACTTTCGGACACGGGATAGCTTTCCTCTTCGGGATCCTCAGAGGGTAAATTGAAGGCTGTGCTGAAAATTTCAGCGGCAGACTTCTTGGGCTCTTCCTTTATTTCTTCCTTTTTCTCGGGCTTTACAACTGTTTCAGTGCTGACTGTGAAGTTGCCCGACTTCATTTTAAATTCAAGGTCGGCAATACGGCTTAAAATGGCATCTGTATCGGCACTGAGTGTGGGAGTTGACATTCTTATAAAGGTCATTTCCGTTTCAATACGGCGGTTTACACCTTTTTTGATATTTGCCATACAGCCCTGCAAAAGAGCAATTGCTGAAAGGATACCTTCAAGGGTAAAGCCTGCAGACTGTAGTCTGTATTCTTCAAGCTCCTCATCGGTGCAGACTACAAGACCGTCACCGCCTTTTACGGTTTTGACTATCATAAGGCTTCTGAAGTGATTTATCATATCACTGCAGAGTCTTTCCATATCGCAGGAATCACGGTACAAGTCGCTGATAATTTTAAGTGCTGAGGCTGAATCTTTGTTCTTAACAGTATCGGCAAGAGCAAAAAGATGGTCCTTGCCCGTCATACCGGCAACGCTGATAACTGTTTCTGCCGTGATATGCTTGCCGTGACCCGTGCACTGGTCTAAAAGAGAGAGTGCGTCACGCATACCGCCGTCGGCAATACGGGCAATAAGGGAAGCGGCTTCCTCTTCAATTGTGAAGCCCTCCTGAGAAGCGATATAGTTCATTCTTTCTGTCATAGCTTCGGGTGTCACACGCTTGAAATCAAAGCGCTGACAGCGGGAAAGTATGGTTACGGGTAATTTATGCACTTCCGTTGTGGCAAGGATGAATTTGACGTGTGCGGGCGGCTCCTCCAAGGTTTTAAGAAGAGCGTTGAAGGCTCCGATTGAAAGCATATGCACTTCGTCAATGATATAAACTCTGTACTTACAAGAGGCGGGGGTGAAGTTGATTTCTTCACGGATGTCTCTTATATTTTCAACGCCGTTGTTACTTGCGGCGTCAATTTCAACAACATCAAGAATTGCGCCCGAATCAAGGCCCTTACAGATTTCACACTCGTTGCAGGGGTTACCGTCAACGGGATGAAGGCAGTTGACCGCCTTTGAAAGAATCTTGGCGCAGGTAGTTTTACCCGTACCTCTTGAACCGGTAAAAAGGTAGGCATGGGAGAGCTTACCCGTTTCAATTTCCTTTGAAAGGGTTGCAGTTATATGATTCTGACCCACAACATCGGAAAATACTCTGGGTCTGTATTTTCTGTACAATACCTGATACATACTCTCTCCTCCTTTTAAAACAGAAATAAGATACATTACCTTGGTCATACAGCAGTAGGCTTTGACTGTGTCGCACAGACATTCCACTTAATGCTGCTCGGTTCCCCGCCTGACATGGTTCGCGGCGTACTGTCGCACAGGACCCACGGCTGTATGACCAAAACAAAGTATCTTACTCTTTCACTTATCTATTTAACATAGCCTTGATATTATAATATAAACGTGAAGAAAAATCAAGAGGTTTTTATAATAAATTAGGAATGCGGAATTCAGAGGACCTCTCCGTCACGACTTTGTCGTGCCACCTCTCCTTTCAGGAGAGGCAAGGATACTCCCTCAGTCAAAACTTCGTCTTGCCAGCTTCCTCAAAGAGGGAGCCGAGATTTACCTCCCTCACTGAGGGAGGTGGCTGAGCGAAGCGAGGACGGAGGGAGTAAAAAGGCTGCCGCTTAACGCGACAGCCTTGGTTAATTATGCACTTTTTTAAGGGTTTATTCTTAGGTTTTCACGCTAACCGTCCTCTGTGTTGCCCTGTGTTGAGCCCTCTCCGACGGCTACGCCGCCACCTCTCCCAAAGGGGAGAGGCAAGCAACTAACTATTTACTTTTCATCCGAACACACAGAACCGTCCCCTGTGTTCCATTCACTCACTATCTTTAAAGTGTTTCAAAAGTTCCATACATATTTTCTACAACAATAAACTTGTTTATTAATTCTTCACCCGTCATTTTTTTAGGTTTTACATTAATAGTAGCTGTTATGATTGGTGAAATATCAGTTGAACAACTATATGAGCAACAGTATATTTTGTTATCCTTGCTTATATAAAAGCTACCATCATACACTCCTGTATGCACCTTTAATGAGGACGTATCATATTCAACCAAGGGAGAAGCTACCCATAAACAGCCATTGTTTTCCCCTTTTTCAATTTTCGAATAAAGCCTTCCGACATCTACATTGTATCGTGTCAGCTCTGACTGTACAGCACACGATACAAATGTATCCTTATCAATAGCATTTTCTCCTTTAAGAATATCGATATTGATATATATTCCATCCACTTCCGCCTCAAAAACTCCTACGAAAGAATATCCGGGAAAAATATCTTCTCCACCCTCAATAGTTCCTCCAACAATATATTCTTTACCATAATATTCAACCGTATAAGGGTCCGGATCATATTTTATATCCAGTTCTTCAATTAGAGAAACAACTTTATTTGCATTATTCGATAAATCAAGAGAATTATTACAATATTGTCCATAACATAACATCATATAAGGAATAAGAAGTGCAATAATAATTAAAGCTATGGATACCACTACAGATTTACCACTTTTATTGTTTTTAAATTTTATGATAGAATAAAAAAGTGATGTTATACTTATTATACCACCTATTATTCTGACGATTATAGATAAAAACATAGCTTCACACCCAATTGTTCTTAAATTTTACAACTTTATTATAGCTTTTCGGAAAAAGCTTTTTAAAACTTGACTTTGGTGTATTAACACAAGGGACGGTTCTATGTGTTAATAATATCTCCTAACCAATCCGATACTAACACCCGTCACCCTTAATCTCATCCTCATTATATCCTTCAGAAAAATCCCTGTCAATGCTTTTAAATTAATCGGTGCAGTTAAGGGGTGTTTGTAACAATTTAGAGGTGAATTTTCATAAGGACACAGATTCAGCGGGTATAATCTGCCCGTTTAATAGAACATTAGGCACAATTCCGAATTCAGCATTCCGAATTCCGAATTGAAAAAGCACCCTCACGGGTGCTTTTTTCTTAGCCGTTAAGCATTTTGAAAATCTTTTTATTTGCACTGTAAAGCTCTTTATACGCAGCAAACATCTTATCGTAAACAGCCTTGTTGTCCTTATTGGGCTCAAAGGTCTTCTCTGCCTTGATAAGGTCACCTACATTGTCAATGCTTTCAATAACACCGAGACCTACTGCAACAACAACGGCAGCACCAACAGCACCTACATTCTGAGGATTAGCAACGGTTTCAACCTTTCTGCCGATACAGTCAGCAAGAATCTGGCTTGTTGAATCATTGAGTGCACCGCCGCCTACAAAGCGTACAACATCGGAGGTCTTTGTCTTTTTCTCGTGTGTTTCAAGCATCCATCTCATATGCATACATACGCCCTCAATAACGGCACGGATCATTTCGCTCTTACCTGTTTCAATGCTCAGATTATAGAACATACCTCTTGAATTGGGGTCCTCAAAGGGGCAACGGTTACCGTGAAGCCAGGGTGTGAAGATAACACCGTTTGAGCCTGCGGGAACCTTTTCAATAACAGATGAAAGGTACTGATAAAGGTTGGTGTATTCGCTTTCCATATCCTCGGCAACGTCGGTCTTTTTAAGGTAAATACCGATTTCGTCAAGGGCAAGGTGATTCTTAACCCATTCAAGGCACTTGCCTGCGGTTTCAAGCTCAGCGAAGTAGTTGTAATAGCCCGGTCTTGCACCCACAACAGCGGCAATCATAGCTGAAGCGTCAACAATGCTCTTATCAACAACCGTTGATACCCAGCCTGATGTACCCATATAAACGTGGGTGTCATTTTTATTAACTGCACCTGCACCTACACCGATAAGAGAAGCGTCCATACCGCCGCCGAATACGGTTGTGCCTTCCTTAAGTCCAAGCTCCTCAGCGGCCTTCTTTGTAAGTCCGCCAACAGCATCCGTTGACTTGATAATTTTTGCAAGGTGGCGCATATCAACCTTAAGAATCTTACAAACCTCCTGGCTCCAGCACTTTTTGTGGATATCAAAAAGAAGTGTGCCAAAGGCGGAGTCCTCGGTCATAATGAATTCGCCTGTCATTCTTGCAATAAGAGCTTCCTTAACATCGAGCCACTTATATACCTTTTCAAAGTTTTCGGACTCGTTATTCTTAACCCAGTTGTACTTGAATACGGGGTCCTTTACAGAAGCGGCAACAGCACCTGTTTTTGCAAGGGAAATGAGAAGCTTACCTAAGCTTGCACCTGCAATCTGATGTAAAAAGCCGTGGTCCATAAGCTCCTTCTGCTCTTTTCTTGCACGCTGGTCCATATAGCTGAATGCACGGCGTACGGGCAGACCGTTTTTATCAACAAGAACAAGACCCTGAGCCTGAGAGCAGAATGAGATACCGTCAACCTGTTCGGGCTTTATATCGCATTTTGTAAAAAGCTCCTTGGTTGTGCTGCACATTGCTGCCCACCATTCGTTGGGATCCTGCTCTGCACCTCCGTCGGGATAAACATAAAGCTGATAGCCTTCAATAGCGTCAGCAATAAGTTCAATTTTTTCATCAATACTGTAAAGGCAGGTTTTAACGCCTGTAGTACCGATATCGTAAGCGAGTGCATATTTCTTCATATTAACATTCCTTTCACGGATTTTTTTATTTTCATAAGGGCTCTCAGCCCCTTTTTTCCATTTTTAATGCAGATTTGACAAATCTGAGAATATTTTCAACGGCAAACTCGTCCTTTTGGAATATATCATCCCCTGCATAGATTTTATACCTTTCACGGTAATAGTCGCAGGCGTAAGAAAACTGAATGTTCATCAGCAGATTATCAATCATAAACGCTGCCATACCGGGGTCAATATCCGTGCGGATTTCACCTGAAGCCTGACCGTCAATTATGGCTTTTTTATATGCCGCAGCTGTTGTGACCTCCATATCCGAAGCTATTTTTTTCGCAAGCTCAGGGTCACTTTCACCCGTAAACTCATTGTAAAGCTTTATCAGAACACTTGATTTGCGTGAATATTCAATTGCAATTCTTATAAGCCGCTCAAGCTTTGCCATAGCATCGTCATCAGATGCGGCAACGGCATCAATAATTGAATCAAGGGTTGAAATACCGTAATTTATACTTGTTAAAAAAAGGTCGGTTTTTGTATCAAAATATTTATAAAGAGAGCCTACACTGACCTCAGCTTTTTTTGCAATAACATTGATGTTGGCGTTTTCAAAGCCGTGATTTGCAAACTCCATAACGGCAACATCAAGAATTTTACGCCGCTTTTCTTCGGGGATATTATTAAATGTAGGTTTACAGTAAATCTCCTTAGCCAAGGTATAAAACTCCGTTCAATATAAATCTAACTAATATATTTTAACAATTCCGGCAAAAAAAAGCAAGTATAAAAAACAACCTCAAAACTATGCACATTGCATAAAGAGAAAGTAAAAAGGAGCTGTAAAAAACTTTCGTTTTTTTACAGTCCCCTTTTGTTTTATCATTTCATTGCTGTTGAATTCATTGCAAAATTAATAACATTCATAGCAGTTCTCTGCATTTCGCCAAGGGTGATACCCTCGTTCTTACCGTAGGTTTTAAGAAGTGTACCGTCAGGTCTCTTCCATTTACCCGTTCTTCCGCCGCCGGGCATAAGCACGTCAACCTGACTTCTTACTCTGTATGCCTGGTCGCACATATTGGGGAATTCCTGACTCTTTGACTTCTTCATCCACCAGTCGGTCATCACATTACCCTTATAGCCCCACTCTTCACGGAGGATTCTTGTGCAAAGCTCGTAGTTATAGTGTCCCCATACACCGTTGATGAGGTTGTATGAGGTCATAATATTCTTAGGCTGAGCTTCCTTCACACAGATTTCAAAGCCCTTGAGATAAATTTCTCTGAGTGCTCTTTCAGAAAGACGTGAATCATTTTTAGCTCTGTTGAATTCCTGATTGTTGCAGGCATAATGCTTGGGGCATGCTGATCTGCCGTTTTTCTGAATACCTCTTACATATGCGGCGGCAATCTTACCTGTAAGAAGCGGATCCTCTGAGAAATATTCAAAGTTTCTGCCGCAAAGAGGACTTCTGTGAATATTCATACCGGGAGCAAGGATAATATCAGTGCCCTTATCTGCCATTTCAGCACCTTCCTTTGTAAGAAGCTCTTCAACCATAGGTGCATCAAAGCTGCTTGAAAGAAGAGTGCCGATGGGCATAAGTGAGCAGGAAGCCGTAAGACGGATACCCGAAGGGCCGTCGGTTGTTGTAACGGCCGGAATACCCTTTTCACGAAGAGAAGGAAGAACACCTGCAAAGCAGCCTGCATTGCCGGGCACACCTAAGGGACTGCCCATAATATAGTCGCCCCTTGAAATTGCTTCAAGCTCCTTCAGGCTGAGCTGAGCCACAAATTCTTCCATAGTGTTCTTTCCGTTTTTAACATCGGAAAGCTTAATACCCTTATCCCCTGTCATAGGAATATCCTTGGGAAGATTCTGAAGGATGATTTTGCGAAGGTCGTACTTTCTTGTCTGTACCTTTTCTTTTTCAATAAAATATTTGCCGTCTTTTACAATAGCGGTCATCTTTTCAAATTGTGTCTGAGGTGCAGAGCACTGGCTGAGCTGAAGGAAAACCTCCGTTTCACTCTTAACGGTTCTGTAAACGGTTTTTGCATCGCGTACGCTGTCACCGATTGCAATACCGTATTCACCCTTTTCAATAACATAAGCAGACATAAAGCCTGTCTTTCCGCTGTCATCATAGGAGCTGAAGGCTGAGCGGGGAATAAACAGTGCTACTTCTTCACTGTCACCGGGCTGAAGCTCTTTTGTTTTGCCGAAGGCAGCAAGCTCTCTTACGGGATTACCGAGAACACCGCAAGGCTTTTCCATATAAGCACAAACAACCTGCTTGCCGCTGTAATCACCCTTGTTCTTAACCTTGCAGCAAAGCTCAACACCGTCTTCTGTTTCCTTCTGAGAAACAAGCTCGGTATCAAAATCCGTATATGTAAGACCGTAGCCGAAAGGATAAAGCACATCACTCTTTGCAAAGGTTTCAAAATAACGGTAGCCTACATAGATATCCTCGGTGTAGCAGTTGTAATCCTTACCGCCGAAATCCTTATCACAGGGATATGTATCGTGAGTAATGCCGATTGTATCGGGAAGCTTACCTGAAGGAGTCTGCTTACCGCAAAGAAGGTCGCACACAGCGTTACCGCTTTCCATACCGCCCTGCCATACAATCATAAGTGCAGAAATTTTATTGCCGAATTCCTTTGTCCAGGAAAGATCCATAATACTGCCGATATTAAGAAGTACTATCGTCTTTTCAAATTTATCCGTAACCTTTCTGAGTACATCAAGCTCTTCGTCAGTAATGAAATAGCTGCCCTTTTCAAGTGCGTTTTCTCTGTCCTCACCCGATGAACGGCCGATAACAACAACTGCACAGTCACTTTTAGCTGCACACTTTTTAACGGTCTTTTCATAAAGGGGCATTTCGGGATAGAATCTGGGCCAGTGTCCCCAGAAGCCGTGATCAATTTCGTTAGCTTCGCACCAGGCTTCGTAAATACTCGCCATAGTTTCGTTAAGCTCAAGCTCCTCGCAGTTTCTCATGCCATCAAGAAGGTTGACAGCATAAGGCTTATTAACGTCGCCGCCTGAGCCATAGCCTGTATAGAACCAATCCCTCTGCACTCTGCCAAAAAGGGTGACCTTTGTGCCTTTTTTAAGGGGAAGCACTCCGTCATTTTCCAAAAGAACAGCACCCTGAGAAGCTGCATAGCGTAAAATCTCGGGCATACCCTCGGTGATTACCTTGGGCACATTTTCTCTTACAGATTCAGCCTGAGCAAGGGAATTGACAAGCTTGCCCACTGTTTTGATAACCTTTTGCTTAAAATCTGACATTGTTTTACTCTCCTTTATTCCACATCAATAATTTGCTTGAATTTATGTCTGTTTATTTCATGCACCACAACAGAAATACAGATAATACCTACCGCAAGACCGCTCGCTATTCTCAGAAGCTCATAAAAGGTTTCCCTGAACATTCCCATCTCACTTATAACAAAATAATAGGTTGTGTAGTACAGCTTTCCGCCGGGAACAAGAGGGATGATTGAGCAGGCAAGAATCGGGGTTGACGGTGCTTTTACAACCCTTGCCATTATCTCAGCATAAACCGTTGCTGCAAGAGCAGGAAAGAAATTCTGAAAGAACTCGTGGCTGAAGCTGTTACAGCAAAGAACATATATAAAGCATACAAGCATTCCTCCCATAGCATTGAGAAACACTCTTCTTTTCGGAGCCTTGAAAAGAAGTGAAAAGCCGACAGCACCGAGCATACCGGATATAATTATTGTTAAGCTTTGTGCAAAATTCATATCCGTCACCTCACAAAATCCAGCCAACGGCAAGAATTGCAACGGCAAAGCCGCAGGCAATTGCCATGGCAATAATAACCGATTCCATAAGCCTTAAAAGACCTGACATAACATCACCGCAGAGCATTTCTCTTACGGAATTTACCAGCATAAGTCCGGGTATAATAAGCATAACAGAGCCGATTTTTATCATATCCGCATTGTTGCCGAAACCGATATGCACAAAAAATTCCGCAAGAAAACCGATTATAGCAGCAGAAACCGCTGTAAAGAAAAGTCTGTTAGCGCCCCTTGCTTTTATATATACATTCATAAGATAAATAATAACAGCTATCGGTGCCGAAGCGAGAGAATCAAGCAGACTGCCACCGAAGAATACTGTGAAGGCCATTGCCGCAACAACATAACCCAGACAGATGAAAACATCAAAATGATTTTTGCCCGAAAGGATTACTTCAAGCTCCTTTCTCGCTTCGGATATATCAGGCTTCTGAGCGCAGATTTTTCTTGAAAGCGAGTTCAGGTTTTCAAGGCGACGGAAATTAGTTGCGTTTGAATAAATTCTTCTCATCTGGGTATGTGTTTTTCCGTCTTCAGTTATTACTGTTGCATAGACCATAGAAATAACAGAAAAAACCTCTGTTTTTTTTATGTTATAGGCATAGCAGATTCTTAATACCGTTTCTTCAACACGGTTGATTTCCGCACCGCACTGTACCATCGCCTTACCCAGATCAAGAGCAAGGGAAAGGATTTTTTCTGAATCATAAGTAACTTTTTCTTCCATATTTTTTCCTCAAAAAACATTCAGGGGTTATAGTTATACACATATAGTATGATTATAATACCTTACAGCCCTTATTGTCAATACAAACCGCAGGTCAGCCATAGTATTTTTGAAGCTCATCAGGATAGGATTTAAGTATAATATCATATTTTCTCACATAATGACCGTTATCTTTCTTTGTTACTGTTGCTTTGTTGCTTGAAAGCAGCTTGACTATATTATAAACATCAATCCATATCTGGTTTTCTCCCTCCTTCTGACTTTCATCAAAAATAAGCTGCATACCGAAATGAAGGTGCGGCTGCTTCATTCCGTTTACATTCTCGGTCAGTGAATATCCCGTCATACCCATATAGCCGATAACCTGACCTGCTTTTACCATAGACCCTTCCTTTATCCCCTCAGCATAAGGGTTATCCTTTCTCAGGTGGGCATAATAATAGCTGCGTTTACCGTCAAAGCTTCGGATTCCGAGCCGCCAGCCGCCATATCTGTTCCAGCCGATTGCTTCAACAGTGCCGCCCTCAACACTTATTACGGGTGTACCAACATATCCCATCAGGTCATTACCCAGATGACGCCTGCGGTAACCATAGCTCCTCCCGTTGCCGAAGTCGTCATAATGGCTGTAGTAAAAGCCCTCGGCAACAGGACTGTAGGCTATAAGCCCGTAGCCGCTTACTGTTTTTTTGCCATTCTCACCGTCAGGCGCCTGTTTCTCATACTCTCCGAGCATACCGCCTAAGATTGCCGAAAAAATTTCACGGTAATAGCCAAAATATCGGTCAGAGCCAACAAGGTCGTCAATAGTATAAATTTCACCAAGTTCTGTGAGCATGGATTCAACATCCCGTACACTGTAAGAGCTCCAGTTGTTGCCGTTTTTTACCGCGAGATAGGAAAGTGCGTCAATCCAGCTTATGTGATAAAGCTTATCGTGAGAATCAATATCAAGCTCCATTGTATGCTTCAATGCAGAATAAGGAACATTCATCTCTGCCCATTTTATATATTCTTTACCCTTGCCTTTTTCAGCTTTTACTCCCGAGGCCAGAGCTACCGAAAAGACAGCAACCGTCAGAAAACATAAAACAAAAAGAAGCTTCCTTTTATTGATTTTCACCACCATAATATCACCGCCACATTATATTACATATCATAATATTTTATGCCGTAAACAAGGTTGCAATTACCTTTAATTGACACTTAATACGGATTTATGTTATTATAAAAAAGAAATAAAAAGTATCAGAACCGAAGGGAGAGAATTCAATGGCAAGGGTAAAACCCGAAACCTTTTTTGAAAGCCGTAAAAGACAAAAAAGCCTTATCAGAGCCACTGTTGTTTTCTTCCTTTTTCTTGCTGCTGAAACAGTATTTTCAGGCATTACGGCTGTTTATGAAATGGGCGGCACACACCTGGATTTTTATCTGCCATTCACAAAGGTTTTAAGTGTTATGATTTATGTGAGTATGGCTGTACTTATTCACAAAAAAATCAGCTACAAGCTTCTGCTTATACCTGATTTTTTTCTTTTGGTTATAAAGGTTTACTATGTAATTTCAGGTATCCGTCACATTACTACCCTTAATACCGTCGGCATATATACAACCCTCAGCGAATGGGAGCACATTACGGAAAATGCCCTCTTCTGCCTTTTCCTTATCACCCTTTTTGCCTGCAAGCTTCTGCCTTCAAGGGAAAGCATACACCTGAAGCTGCCTTACATCTGTCTTTCGGCACTGATACTGTGCTTCCCCTTTACTGTAACCTTTGAAGTGGTAAAAGCTATAAACGAAACCGCACTGCACGCTCTCACCTTCAAGGGTGCACTGTTTAATTTTTTTATGAATGTTCTGAACGAGGCTGTTCTTGATTTACCCTACGCCCTTCTTCTTATGGTGATTTTCTTTGTGCCTCAGGAACAAAAGAAAGGCAATAAAAAGACATGAAGATTAAAAAGCTTATTTTATGCTCCCTTTTTATCTGCCTTATAACGGCGGGAGCCTACATAAAAATTCCTCTCCCTGCAGTGCCTGTAAATATGCAGCTGCCATTTGTTATACTGTGCGGTATTCTGATTAACAGGAAAGATACGACCGTATGCACCTTAGTTTATTTAATTATGGGGCTTATCGGGCTTCCTGTTTTTTCTTTAGGCGGCGGAATTTCATATATTCTACAGCCGACATTCGGATATATTATCGGCTTTATTCCCTGCACTTTTATTGTAGGAACCCTTATTGATAAAAAGGATATCACCTTCAAAGCTTGCTTGTTTTCTGCAATTGCAGGAGCCTTTGCCGTGCATATAATCGGACTTATATACTTCCTGCTTTTAAGCAGATATTATATTCATACCGAAAATGACCTCACTGCACTTACTCTGACCCTTCTTGCAGCTTTACCTAAGGATATTGTTATGTGCTTTGCGGTAGCTGCCGTAGGAAAAAGGCTTAAAAGAATTTCCGGTATCTTTTAAGCATAATATATAAATTTACATGCATTTTCTGTCATAGACAACTCATATTATCATATACATTTGTCGCTGTTATTCAGCGGCATTTTTATTAGCCTTTTCCTTACAGGCAGTGAATTGCACAAAAACTTGTTCATTCTGACGAATGTAGTTAGAAAATCTTATAAAATTTAGCATTATGATGAATTTTTTGCATATTTTTATTGCAATTCAACTAAATATGGTATAAAATACTTTATCATATTAAACTGTTAAACAATTTTTACGCTTTCAAAGCGATTAAAGGAGCGATATACAATGAGTTATATTCAAAGAGTAATTGACTCAACAGCAAAAAAATACGCAAATCAGCCTGAATTTGTTCAGACTGTTACAGAGGTGCTTGAATCCCTTGAGCCCGTTATTGAAAAGCACCCTGAATATGAGCAGGTTGCTCTGCTTGAAAGAATGGTTGAGCCCGAAAGAGCTATCTCCTTCAGAGTTACCTGGGCAGACGATGACGGAAAAATCCACGTTAATACCGGTTACCGTGTTCAGTTCAACGGTGCAATCGGTCCTTACAAGGGCGGTCTTCGTTTCCACCCCTCAGTATATATGGGCATTATGAAATTCCTCGGCTTTGAGCAGACCTTCAAGAACAGCCTCACCGGTCTTCCCATCGGTGGTGCTAAGGGTGGCTCAGACTTTGACCCCAGAGGAAAGAGCGATGCAGAAATTCTCCGCTTCTGCCAGGCATTTATGACTGAGCTTTACAGACACATCGGACCCGATGTTGACGTTCCCGCAGGTGATATCGGTGTTGGAGCAAGAGAAGTAGGCTACCTTTACGGTCAGTACAGACGTATCAAGGGTGCATTTGAGAACGGTGTTCTCACCGGTAAGGGTCTTTCCTTCGGCGGTTCACTTATCAGACCTGAAGCAACAGGCTTCGGTGCAACCTACTATACAGCAGAGGTTCTCAAGCACTTTGGTGAAACCTTCAAGGGCAAGACCGTTGCAGTTTCAGGCTTCGGTAATGTTGCATGGGGTACTGTTAAAAAGATTACCGAGCTCGGTGGTAAGGTTGTTACAATCTCAGGTCCCGACGGTTATGTTTACGATAAGAACGGCATAAATACAGAAGAAAAAATCAGCTATATGCTTGAAATGAGAGCGTCAGGACGTGACAAGGTTCAGGATTATGCTGATAAGTTCGGTGCCGAATTCCATGCAGGCAAAAAGCCTTGGGGTGTTAAGGTTGACATCGCTATGCCTTGCGCTACTCAGAACGAAGTCGGCATGAAGGAAGCTGAACAGCTTGTAAAGAACGGACTTACATACTACATTGAAGTAAGTAATATGCCCACAACAAACGATGCCCTTGCTTACCTTATGGCAAACTGTAAGGCAGTAGCTCCCTCAAAGGCAGTTAACGCCGGTGGTGTTGCCGTTTCAGCACTTGAAATGAGCCAGAACTCAATGAGATACAGTTGGTCAGCAGAAGAGGTTGATGCAAAGCTTAAGAGAATTATGAAAGACATTCACGATAACTCAGCAAGATGCTCAGCACAGTACGGCCTCGGCTACAACCTTGTTGCAGGTGCAAACATTGCAGGCTTCCAGAAGGTTGCAGACGCTATGATGGCACAGGGAATATTCTAATAAAAAAAGCACCCGTGAGGGTGCTTTTTTTAGTAGTCAGTAGTCAAGGGCACCGCAGGTGCAATTCAACCTCTCCGTCAATGCTTTGCATTGCCACCTCTCCTTTTAGGAGAGGCAAGAAACATAAATCCAGCGGAATAAACCTTTTCGTTTCATCAGACCTTTCCCGCAATTTTGCATTTTGCATTAAAAAAAGCACCCTCACGGGTGCTTTTTTTAAAACTGCTGATATGTAACGCTGCCGTCTGACCAGGTGATAACATAATAGCCGTGACCTGAGCCGTCGCAGTCCTCTACACGCTCTTTGGAAACAATCTTTTTACCTGAGGTTGTTGTAACTGTTTTAGTGCCGTAAACCACAATTTTATTAACAGGCTCTGCAATTACCTTTTCACTGAGCACCTTACTTTCGGTGAGCTTACCGTCAACATAGGTATTTTCCATTGTAACCTCTTTTTTACCATTGACGCCATTCTGCTTAATCTTGCTTGTGCCCTTATTCATTGAAGATGAATATTCCTTCTTTTCAGAATATCCGATAGTCTTTTCTTCAGTTTCGGTCTTCACTTCAACCTTCTTTACGGTGATTCCAAGACCCTTTTTGATTTTACTGTCCTTTGAAGGCTCAATAATATCATCCTTGTCGAATTTGATTTTAAGCTCCTTAAGAGCCTCTTCAACGGTTTTCTTTGTTGTTACATAATTCTTCTTTTCGCCCTTTACGGTTACGGAAATACTGATACCTCTGATAACCTCAATTTCCATTTTGTCTGTAAGAGCTGTTTGCTCATCAACACTGAGCTTATCGTTTTTGCCAAGCTTGACACCGGCTTTTTCTGCGGCATCCTTAGCTGTGCCCTTAGTAAGCTTTACTTCTGTTTTTTTACCGTCAGATTTTACAGTTACGGTTTTAAGACGGTAGATGATGATTTCTTTTGTTTCTGTACCAAGCTCTGTTTCAATTGCGGGCTCGATTTCATCTCCTTCACCGAGAGTGATGGCGTTATCCTTAAGCACCTTTTCAACGGTGTGGTTGCTTTTAGCTGTGATTGCGGTTTCTGTACCGTCAATAATAATTTTACCTTCAACCTTTTCACCGCCACAGCCTGCAAAGGCAAAAATCATTATGAGGCTGAGCACTGCAAGTAAAATGCTTATTTTTTTCATTGTAATTCCTCCTGAATCTGTGTTAAATCTAAATCGGTGGTTGTTTTCAATATATAATCGCCGTTATTTTCAGAGAAAACCTCGGCAGTTATAACCTTGCTTATATATCTTTCCTTATCGAGGATAAGACTGAAGCCGTTATCACTGTTTTCATCGGAAAGGGAGAAGGCCTCGTAAACACTTTCTGTCTCGCCGTCAGAAATTCTTACAAACACCTTACTATCGCAGCTTAAAGAATCCTCAGGCAAAAAGCCCCTTACCTCAATAAACTGAGTATTACTCATACAAAGATCGGCTGATATTTCCGCTTCGGAGATATCTTCTTCGTATTCCTCAACAGCCCAGACCTCAGGTGACGGGAACACGGGAGGATAAAAAGCAAAGTCGGAAAGATTTCTTTCAACCTTTTCAATAATCACCGTATCGGGATTATAGCTGAGCATATTAAGAGAAAGATTATAGGGAGTTGCTTTTGAAAAAGCACATTTTCCGAAAGCGTTTGCAAAAACAGGATAAAGAGTATTGCCGAAGGAATCACGGTACATTAAAAGTGAGCCTTCTTTTTCAGCGTTCTGAGTCACAATCAGATGTGCCTCGGGGCTTTCATCGGGTGATACTACGGTGTAGGTCTTTTCATAATCATAGTAAAGATTCTCCTCGCCGTCAGAAGACAATGGATATACCATTTTATGAAGGTCACCGAGATAGTTTTCTTCGGTTTTTATTTCACAGTCGGAATAGTCGTCATACTCCCTTCCAAGCCTTTCCATTATCTCGTTATAAACAAGATGTGCACCCATTGTATTCCAGTGGGAGTCCCTTTTGAAATAAAGAACTTCATCCTGCTCACGGAACAGTGTAAAAAGGTCTGCATAATTAACACCGTTTTCCAAAAGCATTGGAGTAAGCTTTTCCGCATCCCTTTCCTCTGAAACCTTTGACCTGAGATAATAAGGCATATTTTCGGGGTAAAGGGTGTTTTTGTTTGGTGCAATTGTAAGAAGAAAATCTGCTCCGGACTGCTCTGTATATTCCTTAATCATAAGAATATTATGAAGGACGTTATTCAGTCCTCTTTCAGAAAGAAGCTTCTGACCCTTATAATTATTGAGGGTATCCTTATAGTAAAGCCAACCGTCAGTGCCGTCAATTACACTGTCAACACTTGAAACGGCAAAAAGCTTTGACTGAATGAATGAATCAAGGCTGACAATAACATTTCTGAAAGCGAAATGGTCATTAAAATAATCACCGAGCTGTGAAAGATAATTCTGATTGAATTTACCGTCCTCTGAAGTAAGGGCGGGAAGCTCGGCAAGAACTCTGTTTTCTGTTGAAGCTTCTGTTTTGGCGAAGGTCATACCAAGGCTCGGCAGAAGACATAAAACAAGAAAAAGAGCGATAAATATAATTTTTGATCTTTGTTTTTTCATAATCTGTTCCTTTTAAAAACGGAAATATATAAAGGGGTTATATGCCGCACTGCTTATTCTGACTATGCAGAAAGCAAAAAGAAGAATGTATATCACATACTTGAGCTTATCAGCTATGGCAAGGGATTTTTCTGATTTAAAGAACTTTTCCTTGGGGAAAATGCAAAGAATAGCAAAAACAAACATTACAATAAACCAGGGAGTAAGCTGTGAAATAAAAGCTGACAAAGAGGCTTCACCGAATGAGAAGGAGAACATCTGAGTGAACATCAGCCATGCCTGAGAAAAGCTTTCAGCTCTGAAAAGCACAAAGGTAAGAAGCACCACACAAAGAGTATACAGATGTCTTAACACCTTAGGCATTTTCTTTATAAATGCAAAGTGATTTTCAAGAATAAGGAAGAATCCGTGAACAAGGCCCCAAATTACGAAGGTCCAGCTTGCACCGTGCCACAGGCCTGTTGAAAAGAATACAATAAACTTATTAAGGTCAGTGCGGAGCTTTCCTTTTCTGTTGCCGCCAAGGGGAATATAAAGATATTCCTTGAACCATGTGGAAAGTGAAATATGCCACCTTCTCCAGAAATCGGTCATACTGTCAGACAGATACGGATGATTGAAGTTTTCCTTAAAGTGGAAGCCGAAAATTTCACCAAGACCTATCGCCATATCACTGTAGCCTGAGAAGTCATAGTAAATCTGAAGCATATATGTAACCGCTCCGAGCCAGGCAACTGCAGTGCCGAGTTCGGACTCGGGAAGGCCGTAAACCGTATCCGCCACAAGGCCCATAGTATTTGAAATAAGCACCTTTTTGGAAAGACCGGCTATGAATCTGCCGATGCCGTTTTCAATGCCCGAAAGCGTAACGGTGCGGTTGTCAATTTCATTTTCGATATCCCTGTATTTTACAATGGGCCCGGCTATAAGCTGAGGGAAGAATGAAACATACAACAGCAGTTTAAAGAAGTTTTTCTGCACTCCTGTGTTGTTTCTGTATACATCAATAGTATAGCTCAGAGCCTGGAAGGTAAAAAATGAAATACCGATGGGAAGCCTTATATCAGGCAGAGGTATCTGTGTGCCTAAAATACCGTTCAACGTGGCAACCGCCATATCACTGTATTTAAAAACTGCAAGTATACCTAAATTTGCCGCAACGCAAAGGAAAAGCATAAGCTTTCTGAGTTTTTTGTTGTCACAGCCTGCACCGAAGGCGAAAACATAATTTATCAAAGAGCAGAGTATCATCAGAAGCACATAGAAAGGCTCACCGTAAGCATAAAAGAAAAGGCTGACAATGAGAAGCAGTGCATTTCTGAAAAAGTTGTTCTTTACTGCCGTATGGCAAATCACCGTAAAGGGCAGAAAAACACAGATAAAAACTAATGAGCTGAAAACCATTTTATTAAGTCCAATCTTTATGAAAGTGTAATTGATTTCGTTCCGCTTTTGTAAAGTGTACGTGGATAATTTTTATAAGTTCTTTTATAATAATTACCCTTGTAGTAATCCGCCTGAACAGTATCAAAAATATAATATTTTCCGTTTATTTTAATCTCCGTCCAGCCGTGATTTGTTCTTGAGCTGCCTGAAGCAATCTTACCGTAAACAACTCTGGCTTCGTAGCCTAATATCTCTGCACAATAGCCCATGGCACTTGCATATTTATAGCAGTTACCTTTCTTCTTTTTAAAGGCATATTCAGCGTAGGATTTTGTCCAGTTATTCTTGAGCTTTGCAGGATCCTGATAATCTCTTTCATAGCTGAAATTCTTGATTATCCAGTTATAGCAGGCCTTAAGCTTCTGCTCCTGAGTCATTTTATCCGTTGTTGCTGATTTAACTGCTTTAACAGCATAACTGACAGCCGAGCTTTCAGCCCTTTTACCGTTACTGAGAACATAGTAATTGCCTACAATAGCACTTTTTACCATTTTACCGTTTGATTTGAAATAGTAATATTCTCCGCCGATTTTATTCCATCCCTTAAGCATATAGGATTTTTTCTTGGAAAAATAATACTTACTTCCGTCAATTGTAATCCAGCCTGTTTTCATAATACCGCTGCTGTTAAAGTAGTAGTATTTACCGGCAATTTTCTTTTTGCCTTTAAGCATAACACCGGTTTTTTTGGAAAAATATCTTTTATCCTTTTTGAAATCAATCCAACCGGTTTTCATAATGCCCTTGGAATCAAAATAGTATGTATTTTTTGAAACCGTTGTAAGACCTGTACGCATAACTCCGTCAGAGCCGAAATATCTTTTACCCTCCTTGAAGGTAACAAAGCCCGTTTTCATAATTCCGTTGCTGTCAAAATAATAGGTTTTACCGGAAATCGTACTGAGCCACTTAAGCATTTTGCCGTTGGAATCAAAATATCTTTTTTTGCCTTCAAGAGTTACCCAACCCTTTGTGAGCCTGTATGTATCGGGGTAAAAGCAGTATGTTGCACCGTTATATGTAACAAGACCTGCAAAAAGAGAATTATCTATGTTAATGCAGTATTTCTGACCTGAAAATGAGGTGAATTTTTCTTCAGGATTATACCTTACAGTCTTACCCTCTTTTGTAAAAAGGTATGCCTTACCTTCAAAAACATAAACACCTTCACAAGCAGGGATGAACCTTTCTCCTGATTCTGGAAGGTAATAATAAAGTTCACCGTCCTCATTGACGAAGCCTGATTTTGCAGGTTCTTCAGGAGCTTCAGTTGTAGGCTCCTGCTGTGTCTGAGACGTGGTTTCCTCAGGTATAACCGGGTTGTTTATTGTCTGTTCGGCAGCAAATACTGAAAGGGACATCAATACCGAAAAAGAGATAACCGTTAATGTATAAAACATCATTTTTAATATGCTTTTATTCATCAGAATTCCTCCGTAAGGTGGGATAATAGTATAAAAACAGCATAGTGATTCATTATAATTTACAATCTTATTTATTATATCAAAACATATGTAATATTTCAATAGTTATTTGTTTTTAGAACTGATATTTAAATTAAATTTAATAAAAATAACCTGTCCGTTATGTGCTTACATTCAGGACAGGTATTTATTATTTTTTTATGGATTTCAGAATATTATAATCCTCAGGCCACAGATGCTTTGAAATATACTCATAGTACTCTGCGCAATCTTCATCCCAGGAGGCATAGGCCTCTGTTCCGCGTTTGTCTGTAAAGTTATAGTTTTCAATAAGATAGTCTGATATGTACTCTGTTATCAGAAGTGAGCCGTGAATATTGGTATGTCTTTCGTCGTAATAATGTCTGCTGTAATCAATACCGATTTCATTCACCTTTTTACGAAGATCAAGAACATCAAAGCCGTTATCCTCCAGAATTTTAGCAACAGTATTCTGCCTGTTATTGCTCAGCTCCCTTTGAAGCGGCTGAGGCATCATAACGAATAAAACCCTTACATCCTCATTTTTACAGTAATCCATAATCGTGTTAAGGGAATTTGTCATTGTTTCCGTAATTTCTTCATAATGTTCAAAGTTATATACAACAGGCAGCTGAGCTCTGGATTTTTTGAGGTATGAGGAATACTTACTTGCGGATTTGTATAACTCTGTGTCAAACGTCAGGTCAAATTCTTTCAGTTCCTTCCACCTTGAATGAAAGCGTATAATCGGGAAATAATACTCCCACCTTTCCTTAAGCGGAACATTGGTTATATCAAGCATATAATCCAACGCTTTATATTTATTGCCCGTTAAAGGATAGGTGTTTACAAAACGGTGCACCTTTGCATTATAATATTTTTCAATTTCAAGCATACGGGTTATATTTATAATGTAAAGAGCATCAGGCTGCCTCTTCCTGATATCGTCAATAAAATAATGCGAAATTTCAACGGGCTGAGAAGCATTTGTCATGGAATACACGGCAATTCCCTTCTCATTCCATGCAACCGCGGGATTCCAGTAAGCATAGGATGCACTTGAACCGAGAAAGACCGCATCTAATGAGTTTTCAGGCTCCTCAAAAACAGTATGCATCTTCATATAGTCCTGTCCTATTTTGCTGACCAGAACGCTCTGCGTATTAATAAGACACACACAACAAATAACACCGAAAATTATACATCTTAAAATTATTTTTGTTTTTTCTTTCATTTTTATTCTCCGATATTCATATATAAACTCTGAAAAAAGTTTTTCTTATACATTCTGTAACATATCAACTTATTCTGATTTATATAATATCAGTAAAATGTTAATTTTTTATGAACTTGTATGCAATTGTATATTTTATTAGTCAAGTGTAATATCCAAGCGTGATTATATATTATAAAAAGCAACCAAAGCCTCATATTCTTCATCGGTTATATGAAGCATGGAGCCGTGTCTCGGATTTAAATGATTCAGAGAAAACCTGTCTTCCTCCACCTTGGTAAAATGTAGCAGGTCTGTGCTTTCCTGCATAAAATATCCACCGGATTTGAATTTATCGGCTATCATAACATATTTATCAGTACCTGATATTTTGTAGATACAGTTACCCTCCAGAGCGGTATCAGCCACAGAAACTTTGTTATTATCAGGCTCGTAATATGGTCCCGATGCTCTTTCGGAAACAGCATAGCATATTCCTTCTTTTTCACCGTCTGCCTGAAAAAGATAATACCTTCCGTCTTTTATGATAATGTCCGCATCAATTGCACACATACCGCTTTCAGGCCTGAACAAAACCTTAGGCTCTGTTGTCAGAATGGCAAAATCATTTGTATAGGCATACCATATAATCGTATCCAGGTCATCATCGGCATTGTTGTGAGTCCAGTATATCATATACTCCCCTTTTTCTTTATCAAAAATAACCTCGGGAGCCCAGACTCTGTTTGCTGTTTTTGTGCTTTCAAACTGTGAGAAGTCTATGATTCTTTCATTTTTCCATGTTACAAGATTATCACTGTCCCAGACAATCATTGAATTGTTATTAGCCCAACCGTCGCAACTTCTCATATCAGTTGCGATTATATGGAATACACCTTCTTCATCACGGAAAATATACGGGTCCCTGCAGCACTTTTTTCCGAGTGTCTGTTTAATTACAGGTCTGTTTCCGCCAAGTGCCGTGAAATTATATCCGTCTGTTGATACGGCAAAATGTACTGTTTCGTCTTCGGGAAGATTCCCTGTAAAATAACAGAAAAGATACTTATTCATTTTTTTCAAATCCTTTCAAGAAGTGCTGCACAGCCTTCAAAAATATCTCTGTATGCTACATCAAACCTTCCGGAGTACCATGGATCTGCAACATCGCCTTTTCTTTCGGTATAATCCATCAGCTTATGCACCTTGTTTTCCGGATCCTTACCGAAGATTCTGCCGATATTACGGATATTCATACTGTCCATAGCAATGAAAAGGTCATACTTATCGTAGTCGTTTTTCTTAAGCTGCACAGCTCTTTTACCCTCACAGGAAATACCGTGTTTTTTCAGCTCATCTCTTGCGGGAGGATAGACAGGATTGCCGATATCTCCCCAGATTTCTTCTGTGCTTGTAGCAGAAGAGCAGACCGCGAAATCGGATTCTCTCCCCTGCTTTTTTATCAAATCCTTGAATATAAACTCTGCCATAGGTGAACGGCAGATATTGCCGTGACAGACAAACATTATTCTTTTCAAAAATATCACTCCTTGTAACTTGTATTATAACATATTTAACAGAAAAAATCACCTGTTCATTTTACACCGACGGGTGGCATACTGAACAGGTGATTAAATTATTTAATTTTTATGCTCTTAACTGAACTCCAAGCACTGTAAACTGTACCGCTTGCAGTCTTTTTATAAGCTCTTACCTTGAAGTAATAAGTCTTGCCGCTTGTAAGCTTACTCTTTGAACCCTTTGTGGTGTTCGCCTTATAGGAAGCAACCTTCTTGTATCCGCTATCCTTTTTGGTTGAGTAGTAAACCTGATAGCCGCTTTCACCGCTTACATTTGACCAGGTATAGGAAGCCTTACCCTTTGTTGTTGTAAGCTTTGTGATTGAAGGTGTCTTACACTTGGTTGCAGTTTCAAACACCTTTGAATATTCACCGTAAATTGTGCCGTCATCCTTTGTATAGGCTCTTACCTTATACTTATAGGCTGTGCCCTCTTTAAGCTTACTGATTTTAAGGCTTGTTGATGTTGTTGACTTATAGTATTCGTACTTCTTTGTCTTTGAGTTGTACTTATATACTCTGTATCCGTCAGCACCTGTTACCTTACTCCACTTGAGTGTGATAGTGGTTATAGTCTGTGAAGCAGTAATCTTGCTTGTTGCCTTAGGTGCAATTGTGAAGTAAAGCTTCTTTGTGCCTGTATACTTTCCTTTAAAGGTGATTGTAACAGTGTACTTACCAGGCACCTTTCTTCCGCTTTCATAGGAAACAGTATAATCCGTATCCTTCTTAAGGGTGTTGCCATTATAATCCTTAACGGTTACTGTAGGTGTTTTTGTCTTTCCGTTATAGGTGTAAGCAGTGGTTGAAAGAGTGAATGTCCTCGGGTAATAAATTGTTGTTGTTTTAGCATAACCACAAACCGAACACTTATTTACAATTTTACCGTTCTTAGTGAGGGTTGCTTTGGTTGTAGTTGATTCGTAAGAGTGGCTTGTATTTCTTACAGTTTTACATACATTGCATTCCTTGTCACAAGCGTTATCATATGTGTGATCAAGTTTAGCAATTGCCGTTACACTTGTCTTTGCAGTGCATCCGCTTCTTGTACAATGCTTACTCTTTGAACCTTCTGCTGTACAGATTGGTTCCAGATCTACAGTATATGATTCACTATAACTATGACCAAGCTTAGCTATTGTTTCAGTGTATGTGTCACCGCAAGCACAAGTGTAGGTTGTGTATCCTTCTTCTGTACAGGTCGGTGCTGTTTCAACTAAAATATGGCAGTGGCCCGTTGCCGCGATTTCCTTGTAGGTTGTATAGTCGCATCTTGAACAGGTTACATATTCTTCGTAACCCTTTTCTGTACACGTGGGATCTTTTGCCTCATGTTTAATTTCATTATGGTCAAGCGGGTCAACTTTGTCTGACACATAAGAGTAACCGCAGCCACAGGTATTGGTTGTATATCCACCTTCAGTACAGGTTGGAGCTGTTATAACTGAATCATAAGTATGTCCTGTTGCCGGAATAATATCCTGAGCTACAATAATCGCATCACATACGGAACACTTTGTACCGTTAGTAAGACCCGTCAAGGTACAGGTCGGCGGAACAGATTCAACAGTAATTTCCATGTGACCTTTTGCTGTAATAACTTCTTTTTTCTCTTCATTGCAAGCAGAACAGGTGTAAATCATAACACCTTCATCCGTACATGTTTCCTTAACATCAATACTGCCTTTGTCCCAACTGTGACCAAGGGCAGGGATTTCCTCCCTTTCAACAAAAACTTCACCGCAATCATGACAATGCGTACCTTGGGTAAAACCAAGTCCGGTACATGTGGGATTTACAGCCTCATCGACTACTTCCGTATGACCTGTTGCAGGAAGTTCTGAATAGGTCATATAGTCGCAATTTTCACAGGTCTGATATGAATTCCAGCCAATTTGAGTACAATCAGGAACCCTTGCTTCATGGTCAACATAGCTGTGACCTGCTGCAGAAATCTCCTCATGTCCCATAATCCACGTGCCGCAATCAACACACAATAATCCCTCAGTATATCCAACACTAACACAGGTAGGCTCACTTCTGTCAGTCAGGATTTTATTTAAATGAATTATATCCGTTAATTCTTTATAGGTTGTATAATCGCAGTTTTCACAAGTCTCATATGCTTCCCAACCGACTGATATACAAGTAGGCTTTTTCGCTTCATGATTAACTATAATATGACCTGTTGCCGGAAGCTCTGAATAAGTTGTGTAGTCACAGTTTTCACAAGCCTGATATGCATTCCAGCCAATTTCCGTGCAGGTAGGAGCTTTTGCCTCATAGTCAACATTTGTGTGACCTGTTGCAGGAAGTTCAGCGTAAGTTGTGTAGTCACATTTTTCACAAGTCTGATATGCGTTCCAACCAAAATCCATACAGGTGGGTGCTTTTGCCTCGTGATCTACATAGGCGTGACCCGTTGCAGGAAGCTCTGAATAGGTTGTGTAATCGCAGTTTTCACAGGTCTGATATGCATTCCAGCCAATTTGAGTACAATCGGGAGCTTTTGCCTCGTGATCTACATAGGCGTGACCCGTTGCAGGAAGCTCTGAATAGGTTGTGTAATCACAGTTTTCACAGGTCTGATATGCATTCCAGCCAATTTCTGTACAGGTAGGTGCTTTTGCTTCGTGGTCCACATAGGTGTGACCCGTTGCAGGAATTTCTTCATGTCCCATAAGCCATGTATCACAATCAGGGCAGTATAGTCCTACCTTGTATCCGGGAGTAACACAGTTAGGTTCTGTTTTACCTTCTATATATTTATTGATGTGTTCCGTTGCCGGGAGCTCCTCATAGGTTGTATAGTCGCAGTTTTCACAGGTCTGATATGCATTCCAGCCAATTTCTGTACAGGTAGGTGCTTTTACTTCGTGGTCTACATAGCTGTGACCAGGAGCCGCAACAGGCTCAATTGAAACAAGCTCTTCACCGCAGAAATTACAGTACCTGCCCTCACTCATACCGTCAGTGGTGCAAGTATAGGTGGCGGGAATAATTACTACATCATGATCCATGCCGATTGCTACAATTGAAGTAAAAGAGTAACCGTATTTTGTAACGCTTGAATTACTCTTTATTACCAGCTTAACCCTGTCAGAATTAATAGTTATGGATTTACCTGCAAGTGTGTTATAAGTATATCTTCCGTAATAAGAATCATTTTCACCATAATAAATATACAGATAATCATATCCGTTTTCAAAATTAGTAGAAGAACTGAAAGTCAGTTCAAGCTTTTCTGCACCCTCATAAACAAAGGTTTTTGTTTCATTTGAATTGTTAGCATAGTTATGACTGCTTTCAGGATAGAGTGACGAGCTGATCTTTGTGCGTTCCTCTTCGTGAACATAAACATCAAAGCTATCACTGCAGCCCATATACGTAACCGTAATTTCTTCCTTGCCGGCTACAGTGAAGCTTCGGCTGAGAGAAACGGCAGTATTGGTAAATGTAGCTTCCCCTCCATCTGCATACCTTGCAAGGAAGGTAAGACCTTCAGTTTTCAGAGATTGGCCCACCACATAATTTGTTTTATCAGGTGATGTAATAATCTCTATGCTTACAGGAGCAATTTTTGTATTATACTCCGTAACCGTATTAGTTTTATCGCAACGTTCACACTTTGCGGTTTTTGTGCCGTTTTCATAATAGGTTGCATTATTATCACTTACATAGTTTTTGAAGGAGTGACCGAGAGCCGGAATTGTTGTGACTGTATATCTTGCCGAACAAACCTTACAGTGGTAGCTTTTTGAACCGTCTGTTTCGCAGGTGGCCGGCGTATCAATTGTGAACTCACTTTCACATTCACAATAAACTTTATCATATCTTCTTCCGCTTATCTTATAACCACAGCCGGAGCAGGTAAAATAGTCACTTCCCGTTGCTATACATGTAGGCTCATCCTTACTAAAAACATAATTGTGCATATGAGCATCCGAAAAAATCTTAAGCGTAGGCTTACTTCCTGAGTTATAGTATTGATAATCAAGAGTATCAGTTGTGATTTTATCAGTCACACCGCTAAGGCAGTAAATAGTTTTTGCCGTATCGTTTATGCCCCACTCAAGGTAATGATGCGGAACACTGACGCTGCCGCACGAAGCATACACATTTTCTATGCGTCCGCCTGACATACATGCAAAGCCTGCTGCATAGGAGCCTACATAACTTCCCGTGGTTACATATACTGAATCAACAATACAATAGCAATTATAAACATCTGCATCGGAAGCGTTCTGACCGAGAAATCCTCCTACATAACCCTGTGAACCGGGATGAAAGCATATGTCTCTTACCCTTACTGAAGCTCCTTCAAAATAAGAATTACATATTGTACCTTTATTTATACCGGCAAATCCGCCTGCATATCTGCTGCCTATTACGTCAGTATTGCCTTTAAAGAAGCACCTGTCAATGGCTCCGTTATTGGTACCGCAAAAACCGCCTACAGCCAAACTGTCGGAGTTAGTAGAAGCTCCCGCTTCTACAGAGCCCGTAAATGAACAGTTGTATATAAGACCGTTATTGGTTTTTGCTAAAAATCCATCTGTATAAACAGTAGAGTTATCTCTTGATTTAAAATGAAGATTTCTGATTGTTCCGTTATTTACTTCTGCAAAACTGCTCTTTGAAGTATTATAAACATTTGAAACAGTGTATCCTGCACCGTTAAAATCACCTGAGAATGTTCCGAAAGAAAACATAGGCTCTAATGTTTTTATATTAGCTGCCAATTTATAAGAAGATGCTCTGTAATTCTCATTCACTGCAGAAAGAGCCGGAATGTTTGTGAAGTCACTGTAGCTTCTGATAATGTAAGGAGACGCTTTAGTTCCACTGCCTTCGATCTTTGAATAGTTAAAATATACGGGAGCGCCCGTCATTCCGTTATAATAGGGAACAGCCGCAATTGTTACATCATCTGTAATTCTTATCGATCCCGTATAAAGAGTGCTGCCGGAAGTAGGTGTGCTACCGTTAGTGCTGTAATAAATTTTTGCGTTAGGATCCTCACAGGTGAGTGTAATATATTCAGTTGAGCTGATAAAAAAATCGGTTTTTGAGCTTGTAATGCTCATATTATAAGCCTTCTTTAGAACAGGATAACCATCGTTCTTATTAGCAGTATCCACTGTCCACATGGAATCCTTAGCCTTGTTGTTGACATTGAGCAAATCAACAAAGCTCTGCTTTTTCATTTCTGCTGTTGTAAATCCGCCTGCAACATCACTTGAGTACAGTTCTGAATTATAAAAACAGTTTTCATAGCTGCTGAAGCTTATCGGGCAGTGAGAGCTTGAACCATAACGGCTGGAGCCGGTGGCAGATATGGTTGCAGCAACATAGCAGTTTGATACAGTGCCTCCTGATGTATACCTTGTTATACCTGCAACCGTTGAACCATACGGACAATATCCCGCAACAGACCCGATAGCCGCACAGTTGACAATGGTACCGTAGTTATAACCTACAAACAATGCTCCGTCACTTACATAGCTTGATCCTGAGGTATCTGATACGTTATGTGTGCATTCACTTTCTATATCACCTCTGGCTATAACGCCGCTTATTGTACCGTTGTTCTGATTGGCAATAAGAGAAAAATTGCTTCCGCTGCCGGAAATCTGCTCCCTTTTAACAGTATTTTCAAAATAAAAATTCTTCAGAGTACCGTTATTGACTACTGAAAACAGTGTCTGGGCTGTTATCTTGTGAAAATCACCGTCAAGGTTAATATTCAGAGTTCCGGGAACGAAGGTGCTGTCAAGAGAAATATCCTTGGTTAGCTTAACGCAAACACCCTCCACATTGTAATTTTCAATTACAGAAATGAGATCTGCACCCGTTGATACAAGATATGGACTGGTTGCCGTACCTGCGCCCGTATAAGCTGCTTCTGCCTTAAACGATGTAAAAGGCATCATTGTTATAATCATAAGATAGCACAGGACTGTTGAAATTACTGTTTTTAAAGTTCTGCTCATTTCACTGCCTCCTTACGTATTTCATTTATTATTTTATCCAGATTTTTGCTCCTTTTGGTAAGATATTCGGAAATCTGAACATCCGGATCAATCTGAATGTAGTTTCTGTTAGGATAGAGAAGTTTTTCCTCGCTGTAACACTCTTCAGGAACAGCCTGAATAAAGTAAGCATATCTTTTAATAATATTTTCTGTTTTAAGAACATCTTTCTTCAGCTGATCATACCGCAGTATAAATTCATCGGTAAATTCTGATATAATTCTGTCCCATAACAGATTATCTGCACCTGAAAGTATCTTCCCTGTTGAATTGATAAAGGGAAGAGAAAAATCCTCTGGGAAAAATCCTGTGCCGTCAAAGCGCAGACCGGCAGCAGTGTCAAGGTCATACAGATTAGGTATCCACTTCTTCCCGTCATAGGTTATAAGAATCATATTCTTTGAAAAATTATCGGTCAGACCTAAAATGTATGTCGTGATAAGATAATCAATTGCAGATTCAACATCAAGATATTCTCTTATTCCCTTGCGAAAAGCTTCGCCCTCGTTTTCCATAACAAACTCAATAAGTCTGTTAAGACTTTCATAAGCAAATTGTTCATTGTCACCGTAGACGTATTCTAAATCAAAAACATCTTTTTTATCCCTTTCGCTTATCGGTGCTCTGAATTTTGCCGAATCAGAAAACTCACTGTTTATAACAAATAAAGCTTCATTTTCATCATCAGCTATGTGGAATGTATCATCATCCTTAGCAATATTTAAAGTATATAATCCCCTATATTCACCGTTGACAAACAAAGCAACGGGGAACCCGTCTATTCCTCCGGAAAATTCAAGCTGTGAAATATTTTTATCAATATTTTCACGGCAGGAAACAACATCACTCCATATATTCGAAGAAACTATATTTCTCGCACTGCTGAAGTCTATATAATTTGCTTTAAGGCAATATTTGTGAGTTTTATTCCACCCATTAAAAGAAACAGCATGCTTGTTATCAGCGATTTCATCTTTATAAAACTTGATTGTGAAATTCTTTTTTTCATAGTTCATGGCTGTATGGCCCTGATATCTTATTGCCGCATAAGCACTAAAGCTTTCACTCTTGTCTATATATTCAACCCTGAATACTTCCTGTGTCGTTTTAGACACAGCCTGCAACTCACCGTCAAGATACATCTGAGGCAAGGAAACAGTAGCATTAATTTTTTCGCTCACAGTATGACCGCATCTTCTGCAAACCTTATGTTTTTCACCAACAGCAAAAAGCTCCGGGGAAGATACTTGTTTAAACTTTGAATATTTATGCTCACAGACTGATGATTCGCGGGAATCAGATAAGCCTACCAATGATACAGTTGCAAAAATCAGAACAACCAGTGTTATAAATACTACAAAATAGTTGTTTTTCTTCATAATATCCTCCTCCCATTATTATCCACTTTAATTCTATCATTTATCGCTACAATTTGCAACACTCACAGTAAAATTATTATACATTTATAAGAATTCTTATGTCTGAGTTTCAGGATCGAAGAACTTATAAAACTGAGTATAACTCTTCCTGTAATGGTTGATAGTTCCCTCTCTCAAATTCCTCTGCCGACAGTATTCGAGATACTTCTCACAGCCCTCCTGAAAGGTTAATGTTTTGGTTGCTGTCATCTTCAATTTTTCCATTAAAAATCCCTCACATTCACATAAAAAAAGATAGACACATCATCTGAGAAAACTCAAAAATGATGTGTCTAAGTTTTTAAAGTTTAATTTTCACATAACGAGATTTTTTAAAGAACTTCAGAAGTCTTAAAAGCTCTCATAAAGCCTTGTAAATAAAGGATTACTTACTTGCTTCTTCAATAGCAACTGCACATGCAACAGTCATACCAACCATGGGGTTGTTACCTGCGCCGATAAGGCCCATCATTTCAACGTGAGCGGGAACTGATGAGGAACCTGCGAACTGAGCGTCTGAGTGCATTCTGCCCATTGTGTCTGTCATACCGTAAGAAGCAGGGCCTGCTGCCATATTGTCGGGATGAAGAGTACGGCCTGTGCCGCCGCCTGAAGCAACTGAGAAGTAGTTTACACCGTTTTCAACGCACCACTTTTTGTAGGTACCTGCAACGGGGTGCTGGAAACGGGTGGGGTTGGTTGAGTTACCGGTAATAGAAACGTCAACACCCTCTTTGTGCATGATAGCAACGCCTTCACGTACATCGTCTGCACCGTAGCAACGAACCTTTGCGCGTTCGCCGTTTGAGTAAGCGGTTTCTTCAACAATCTTAAGTTCGCCTGTGAAATAGTCAAACTGAGTCTGAACATAGGTGAAGCCGTTGAGTCTTGAAATAATTTTAGC
>JAXJQQ010000089.1:0-9251 GCA_036311065.1 Acutalibacteraceae bacterium
AAAGAAACATATATTTCAAAAGACCTGTTTTAAGAATTTTTTTGTAAAGACAGGTCTTTTTTCTTTTGGTGAAGAATGAATATTTATGGTTGGGTTAATCTGATTTTTATTTTTCTTATTCGGATTAATTCGGCTATAATTTTAATAATTTTTTCAGAATAACTTCTCTTTTGTGTATAATTTTGTTGATATTATATAGAAAATATGATATATTATAGAATGATGTAGTGTATAGTGGTGTTCGTTATATGTTGTCAGATTTTATAATGTAATATTAGGGGGTGCTTAGTGTGACAGATAAAGAACTCAGAAAGCTCAGTCGTCTCGAATTGCTTGAATTGCTTCTTGAAGCGAGTAAGGAAAACGAAAAGCTCAAAGAACAGGTTGAGACCCTTAAAGCAGAGATTATAACTGCTCAGAACATAAAAAATCTGTCCGAAGCAACTCTTCAGATTGAAAATGCCCTCAAGTATGCAAATAATCTTACAGATGCTCTTAAAGGTGTGTCGGTAAAGAACAGTTCAGATAAGGGTAAAAATATTAATGCCGATAAATCAAATGTTGTTTCTGACAGGGATATCTATTGCCGCATAATGGGCTTTTATTCCAAAAATCCCGAAGCTATATATGTTTTTCCCGATAAATTGAAAAACGACATTACCGAAAGAATTAAGGAAGTTATCAGTAAAATTAATAAATAACAAACCCGATTGACAGGAGCGTTAACAGTGAGGAATAGAAAAAACAAGCAGTTAACGATTCCTACTGCAAAACAGATAGAAACTGAAATACTCAGAGAAAAATACAACCGAAAATACAAGCAGGTGCTCAAAAGTACTGTTTATTCACTTATCGTTGTTGCCGCTGTAGCTGTGTTGATAGCAACCCTCGCATTCCCTGTTCTTCAGATTTCCGGCAGCAGTATGGAACCGACTCTAAACGATGAAGAAATCGTCGTACTGCTTAAGACTGCAAATATGAAAAAAAATGAGCTTTGCTGTTTTTCATATCAGAACAAGCTGCTTATAAAAAGAGTTATCGGTCTGCCCGGTGACAAAATTAATATAGATGTAAACGGCAATGTATTTGTCAATGATGAGCTGATTGATGAGCCCTATGTTACGGATAAGGCCTTAGGTGAGTGTGATATTACCTTCCCTTGTTATGTAACGGATAATCACTATTTTGTTTTAGGCGATCACCGTTCAACGTCAATTGACAGCCGAAGCAGTGTAATCGGACTTGTAAGCGAAGAATTTATTGTCGGAAAAATATTTTTCAGAATATGGCCATTTGAAAGCATCAGTTTCGTAGATTGATATAATTATCAATATCAGAAATAAGGAGGTGGCAGGTTTGGAAAGTGTTAACAATAACTATCTTGTAAAACATAAAAAATTCAGAATCGACAGTAAAAAACTTGCCACATTATTTATAATAACGGCCTTTATAGTTGCAATAATCGTTTTCTGGTGGCTGAAGCTTGTCGGCATCACCGTAACAGGCGAAGCTTTCTGCGGTCTTGATGAACACACTCACAGTGATGAATGCTATATAAGTGAACTTGTCTGCGATCTTGATGAGACTGTGTCGGAAACTTTGCCGCCGGAGACAGAATCAACTGATGAGTCAACTTCTGCTGAAGACGGGAAAGAAGCTCAAAAAGAAGATGCTGTCACAGAAGAAACTCAGGCACAAGCAGAAACCACTGTTGAAGCTCATACTCACTCAGAAGCTTGTTACAGTAAAACTCTCAAATGCAAAACACCTGAACATTCTCATAATCAGGATTGTTTTCCCGATAAAACTGCAGATACAGAAACTGTCAGTGATTGGCTCAGCACAATTGAAAATATAGAAATCACAAACGATATACCTGAAAATCTTATTGCGATTGCTATGACCCAAGTTGGATATGAAGAGAGTAAAAACAATTTTGAATATGACAGCGACGGCAATAAAAACGGATATACTCGCTACGGTGAATGGTACGGCAACCCTTATGGCAAGTGGAATGCAATGTTCGTTTCATTTTGTCTGCATTATTCAAACATAAATAATTCAGATGAGCTGAAAGCTGCAGGTGCCGAGGCGATGAGACTCGCTTGGCAGAACAGAGGAGTTTATTTATCTGAAGCCGACCATGTACCTGAAAGAGGCGATATTGTATTTATCGATAACGACGGTGACGGAAAAGCTGACAGTACAGGCGTTGTAACTTCTGCCGACAGTGATAATCTTGTTGTGATAATGGGCGACAGTAACGACAAGGTTGAAACAGTAAATATTAAGAATATTGATTCAATTATCGGATACGGACTCACAAGTGAGCTGCATTTTGCCAAGGATATGGAATATAAGGCAGAAAGCACTGAGTCGGGCGAAAAAATTGAAGAAGGACCCCGATCTGAACCCCCTGCACTTATGATGTTCAAAGCACCAAAAGCAAACATTACATATATCAATGACCTTACATCTGTTGTTAAGGCGGTTACCTTCAAAACAACAGAAGGTGAAATCATTGACAATAATTCAACAGTTTATCTTGGGCAGACCTACGTTATCTCAATGGAATTTGCCGAAAAGAATACGGGTGACGAGTGGATACAGTTCCAACACGACGATGATCATCACCTTTATTATCAGATTCCTGAAAACCTACATTGTGAGCCCTTTACGGAATGGCACCCGATTACAGCTGAAACAGAGAACGGTACAATTGAAAATGTTGGTGAATATTTCATCAGAGATGACGGCATGCTTATTGTTGTCTTCCATGATGACCCTGTAACAGGGGAATGCTTTGGTGCAAAATATTCAAACGTTGCCTTCACAATCGATTTCAATGCTAAAGTCGGTTCATCACAGTCAGGTACAACAACGGATGTTGTGTTCAACGAAGAAATTAAGGTTAATTTTACAATTGACGGCAGTGCCACTATGAATGTTGAAAAAACTCAGGGTGAATTTGACAGAGAGAACAATACCATGGAATACACTGTCAAGGTTGAGGCTGTCAACGGTGTTATATCAGACATTGTATTAGTTGATAAAATATGGGAAAAGCATTACGCTTTAAGAGATTCAATTGTTGTTACCGATTTTAACGGTAATCCGATAGTTCCTCAACCAACTGTCAGCGATAATCCTGACGGAAGCTCAGGATTTATACTTTCGGGCTTTCCTGATGTTCCTGCAGATGAAGGCTATCTTATAAAATACAAAACAAAGTTAAATAATGATCAGCTGGGTAATGAAGTTGTTCATTTATGGAACGAAGTTGTTGTGAGCGGTAAGGACTCGGATGACAAGGTAATTGAAAAGGGCTCCAGCCTTTCCAGCACGGCATATCTTTATAAGATAAAAAAAGACGGTAAGCAGGAGGCAATAAAGGACAGCAACGGTAATATTATTTCAGTTATCCGATGGAATGTTGAAATAATCAAGGATAAAAACAACCTTGAAGGTACTGTAATTATTGATAATCTCGGTGAAGGACTTGAATATTACACGGGTCAGAAAATCAGGGTTGACCGAGAGGGTGCAGACGGTAAGAAAATATCTACTGTATTTATTGACTGGAACGATGTCACTATTGAAAATAATTCAATGTCTTTTACATTGCCCGAAGGCCATGCCTTTAATATTACATACTACACCATTCATAATGAGCTTTCCGAGGAACAGGATAAAGAAGTCTTTAAAAACGAGGTTCATGCATATATTGACGGAAAAGATGAATCAGATACAGGCTCAGCCGATGTTGTCGGTTTTGCCCCTGTTGTAAAAAAAAGTGCAAGCGGTGATGACGGTGAATTTGTGTATTTCACAATTGAAGCCGATGTACCGGCGGCTATAAAAGACTGGGGCGGATTCTTCCTCACCGATATGGCTGCATTCTGGGGTTATAATGAAAACGACGAAGGCTACCTTTACGTTGAAAATGTACCTCAGGACATAACTATAACGGCTGTTACCCCGAATGACACAATTACATTTAAGCCATATGTTCCCGGGGAAGCCACAGAAAACACATACATTTTTGTAGCTCCTGCAGGAGGTAACCAGCATCACAGCTTTAATATATTCTTCAATACATCAGTTGCTAACTCAGCCTCGTCAAAATGGATACTTAATGAAGATGCAAAGCTTAAGATAACTTATAAGCTGCCCTTTGATGCTAAAACCGGTGTGGAATGGACCGGCGAGCTTCAGGGTGACAAGGTTCTTGAAGATGTACTTCTGGAAAAATATACGCTGTATAATGAAGCTTATCTTAACTTCACAAGCTTTATTGACGGAACGGCTTCAACAACATATACCTATACACCGAAAATCACAAAGCATTCTGAAGCTAATGATGACGGCACAATTGATTATACAGTTACGTTCTATAACTCCATACCCGGTTCCCAGGGCCCACTGGGCTACGTTTATTCATCAAAATCAGTTGTTTTTACTGACACCTTTGATGAAAGATTAGAGTATGTTCCCGGATCACTTTCTGTCGTCGGTTACAGTCCATGGAGTGATTCAACATGGTTCAACAAGTATGTTTATAACGGATCTGTATCAGGCAACAAAATAAGTATCAACTCAACTGAACTTTTATATGCGGAAACCAATCAGACACTTGAAGCTGATATGCTTGCGTGGCTTCGTGACTGGATGCCGAATTATCAGGTTTACTGTAACAGTATCAGCGGCGGCAGACACGTATTTACCTACAAGCTCAGACTTAAGGATGAATACCTCTATACAACAGAGGAAAACAAATACGAGCTTGATAATACAGCTGAGCTTTTATGGGATGGAGACAATACATCAGGTCCTGCAAAAGAAACCACGGAATACAAAACAGGGCTTATTGATAAGCATGTAGTTCAGGAAAACAACAAATTGCTGTTTGATATTCACATCAACCGTAACGCCCTTGATATTCTTAAGGGTGCCGATACCCTGACTATTGAAGATACAATGACACATAACCTTTCGGTTTACTGGAACTCAATCAAGCTTCTTTATCAGGATAAGACCACGGGTGACTGGATTGATTTTGACAGTGAAAACAGCCAATATAAATACACCGTTACTTATGACCAGACCAGCAACAAGCTCACCTTTGTTGTTCCCGATCAGCTGCACATCAGAATTGATTACAGCACGCTGATAACAGAAAGCGGTCAGGTTTCCGTAAATAATGCTGTAAAGGTTGACGGTAAGGCTCAGGTTTCGGACTTTGTCGATGCTACCTTCAAGGTTGAAGACCACAGTGGTGGTGCTTCAGGCTCAATGCACGAAATCACGCTTATCAAGCAGGACGGTGATACTGACGAGCGTTTACCCGATGTAACCTTCCTTCTTTACGGACCGATGCCTGACAGCAGTGCAGTTTTGCCTGACGGTGCTGCAGAAAGTATTGTTACAGACTCCGGAAAAGTACTCGGATACATCGGCTCTTATACAACGGGTGCTGACGGTACGGTTCTGATAAAGACGCAGTACCTCACTATAGGCGGTCCTTATGCATTGGTTGAGGCGACACCCCCGTCGGGCTACAATGCCCTTGAAAAGCCTGTATATTTTTATTTTTACGAGCCTGACCCTAACGGTATTCTTCAGACGGTAACAACACTTATTGCTGTTGAAAACTATACTTACGGCTTTGCACTTCCCGAAACGGGCGGTACGGGCACATTACCTTTGGCAATAATCGGCATAAGCCTTATGGCTTTTCCGGTTTTGTATAGCATAATTCGTCGTAAACGGGAAAGGAGGTTTTCATAAAATCTCCTATCGCAAAAACAACAATCCGATTGCGACGGAGAATGCAAAAACTCAGTAAAAAAATTGCAAATTTCAAAAAAGAAAGGAAGTATTATTTATGAAGAAATTATTTGCAGTTTTATTAGCACTTACCCTCGTTCTCTCAATGGGAACAATCGCTTTCGCTGAAGGCGAAACAACAGGCACAATCACAATCAACAATGCTGTTGATAAGGCAACCTATGAGATCTATAAGATGCTCTCTTTCACCCCTTCAAATGCTGCTGGTGACAAGGGTGTCTACACAATCGTTAACGGTTGGGCAGATTTCTTTGCAGCAGAACCTGCAACAAACTATTTTACAGTTACAACAAATGCAGATCAGACAACAGTAACAATCAAAGGTGAAGATACTGCTGTTGATCAGACACTTGCAAAGGCAGCAATTGCTTATGCTGAAAAAAATGGAATTGCTGCAACTGAAACAGCAGTTGCTAACGGTGAAAAAGTAGAATTCACAGGTCTTGAACTTGGCTACTATGCAATTGATACCTCACTCGGTACCCTTTGCGCACTCACAAACACAAACTCAAACTTCACAGCAACTGAAAAGAACTCAAAGCCCGACATTGACAAGTTCGTTCAGGAAGACAAAGACGATTCATGGGGCAAGGTTAATGATGCTGATATTGGTCAGGTAGTTAACTACAAGTCAACCATCACTGTTGGTGTTGGTGCAACAAACTATGTAATGCACGATACCATGGAAGCAGGTCTTACCTTTAATAAGGTTGACAGAGTTGAACTTGAAAACGGCACAGTAGTTGACGCTGATGACTATACTGTTACATACCCCGCAACAGATGGTCACACATTTGACGTAGCTTTCGATAATGATTTCATTGCAGATCTTGCACAAGGTACAAAATTCACAGTTTACTACTCAGCAACACTCAACGAAAATGCAAAAATCGTAACAGATGGTAACGATAACGTAGTTTATCTTGAATACGGTGAAGATAGCACATGGAAAACAGATGAACACAAAACAACAACCTACACCTGGAAAATGGATGTAGAGAAGTTTACAAAGGATGGCGACAAAAAGATTAATCTTGCAGGCGCTGAATTTATGCTTCTTAGAGAAAACGGTAATGAAGATACTGCTATCAGCTTCGTTGAAGTAAAAACAGTTAACGGTGAAGCTGTTACTCTTCCCACATACAAGGTTGTTGCAGCAGGTACACAGGGTGCTGTGACTAAAATCACAACAGACACTAACGGTAAGTTTGAGCTTGTAGGTCTTGATGAAGGTACATACTATCTTCACGAAACAAAAGCTCCCGACGGTTATAACAAGCTTGCTAATGATGTAACAGTTACTGTTTCAAGCGTTCACAACGACGACACCTATACTGCAACACATTCAGTTTCTCCTGTAAATGCAGAAGGCTTCATCGAAGTAGAAAACAAGACCGGCTCACTTCTTCCCGAAACCGGCGGTATCGGTACCACAATCTTCTACATTGTTGGTATCACACTTATGCTCGGTGCAGGTATCGTTCTCATCTCCAAGAAGAGAATGGCTTCCTTCGCTTGAAGGGATAAAGAATCAGACGGTTCCGAGTCTGAAAACAACTAAGCAATTGACTCTGAGCCTTTAGATTCAGCAGTTAAAAGCTGACGGACGGTAACATAAATCCCTGCCGACTTAATGTCGGCAGGGTGATACCTATCCTTTTAAAATTCTGACCGTTGTTTCTGAACATATTCAGTGATGACGTTGAGAATTTTAATTAAGTGAGATTAAATATGAAAGAAAATAATACTGCTCAAAAAAAGAAAAAAAGCGGTAGTGCCTCTACCATTATTCTTGTGGCAATATTCTTTGTGGGCCTGAGCGTTCTGCTGTATCCTACTATAAGTGACTTCTGGAATGAAAAAAGGCAGTCACAGGCAATTGTAAACTATGATGACCTTATTGTTGACCTGACACCTGAGGATTACTCCAAGCTTTTTGCCAAAGCGGATGCCTATAACGGTAAAATCAGGAATATGTCCTTTCCGTTCCTCAACCACAAAAACATTGCTGATGAATATTACAGCACCCTTGATGTTAACGGTGACGGTATGATGGGCTATATCACCATTGAAAAAATCAAGGTGCAGTTACCCATTTACCACGGTACAAGTGATAAGGTGCTCAACTCTGCAGTCGGCCATGTTGAAGGCTCAAGCCTTCCCGTAGGCGGCAAAAGCACTCACGCTGTTCTTTCTGCCCACAGAGGTCTGCCTTCGGCAAAGCTTTTCACCAACCTTGATAAGGTTGAAATCGGTGATGTTTTCACAATAAGAATTCTGGACAGAACAATCACATATCAGGTGGATCAGATTCTTATTGTTCTTCCTCATGAAACAGATGCACTTAACCTTGTACAGAATGAGGATTACTGTACTCTTGTCACCTGCACACCTTACGGTATCAATACCCACAGAATGCTTGTAAGAGGTACACGTATTGAAAATCTTGAGCCTGACAGAGTTATCAATGTCATTACCGAAGCTTATCAGATAGACCCGCTGATTGTTACCCCTGCCGTTGCGGCACCTATGCTCGGTGCACTTCTTGTTATACTTCTTATAAAGAGCGGTAAAAGCAATAAAAGTAAAAAGAAATCAAATAAAACAGAGAAAAATAAGTAATTATAGTAAAGGAGTGAGAAGAAACTATGAGATTAAATAAAACTGCTGAAAAGGCGCTTTTAATGCTCATTATAACAGCTTTCTGTTTCACTCTTTTTTCTGTTGAATCATCTGCTGTTTCCCTTGATGCAAAGGGCAGTATAACTCTCCATGTTGCCGATTCGGAGAAAAAGACACCTATGGAGGGTGCCTCGTTCCGCTTGTATTTTTTTGCTGCAGCTTATAAAAAAGATAACGGTGTAGGATACAATTATGTGGTGCCTTATGACGATTGTGATATGGATATGAATAATCTTCAGGATGCTTATCTTGCAGTACACTTATCTCATTTTGCCCTTACACATAATTTGCCTTATACAGAAAAAACTTCGGATTCAAACGGCAATATAGTGTTTAAAAATCTTAAGCCCGGTGTATATCTCATTCTTGCCACCGGGATAGTTGAAGGTTATTTTTTACCCTCTCCTTTTGTTATCAACATTCCTATTTACGACCACGAAGACAAAAGTTGGGAATATGATATCAATGCAACTCCTAAAATGCAGCTTTGCGGCAACAGCCTGGGTGAAACAACTTACCTTAGTGTAAAAAAAGCCTGGAGCACTGACGAAAAAATTCCCGAAAAAGTTACCGTAAGTCTCCTTTGTGATCTGCGTGAGGTTGAAAGAATTGAACTGAGCGAAAAAAACAACTGGTATCACAGATGGGATTATCTTGATAAAACGCATACCTGGAATGTTGTTGAGAGCGTTGTTCCTGATGGCTACAAGGTGTCTTATGAC
>JAXJQQ010000090.1:0-39609 GCA_036311065.1 Acutalibacteraceae bacterium
AACCCTGACGGTTAAATAGGCCGCCGAAGAATTCAGCATTTGTCATTTCTGCACTTCCGAAGCGCAAAGATAACAGACTTATAAAGAGCAAAATCAGCACAAGGCTAATTTTACCGTATGCTGATTTGATTTTTATTTTTTTGGTCATAAACATCACTCATTATTTAAAATTGATGAAATATATCTGTAGCTTTCAGCCCATCTGCCGCAAGGCTTATACTGAAACAGCTCTTTGGGCAAAAAATGTACTCTGCCGTTTTTCACAGCATCAAGAGAAGCATACTCTTTCTTAGCGAGAAGCTCCTGCATATATGCCTTGCTATTATCATAATCACCCATAACAGACACAAAAATATACTGTGGATTTTCTTTGAGTATCACTTCGGCACTGAGGTTATCAAGAAGCACCTCTGCCTTGTCGGCAATATTGATACATCCGAAATCCTCGAGAATTTTTGCCGCAAAGTTATCATCTGCCTTTTTGGCCTTTGCAGAGCTATAGGAAGATCCGGAGCGTACAAAGAGAATTTTCGGGTTATTTTCTCTTTTTCCGCCACTGATTATCTGCTCAATTTCACTTTTTGCATTTTCACCGAATTGTTCATAATTCTCGGTTTTGCCTGTTATTTTTGTAAGAGTTCTGAGAATAGTGAGATAATCCTCAAAGGTGTCCATTCTGAGCATCGCAACGGGGATTTTCGCTTTTTTAAGAGCAGAAGCAACATCACGGTGAGATGCTATATCAGCCGAACAAATTACAAAATCAGGCTCAAGAGATATGAGTTTTTCTGTGTCGACTGTTTTACCTGCACCCTTATCTACAAGCTCTGTCTCCTCTTTCACAAGACCTCTTTCAACACTTTCACCCACAGTTACATAAACCTCACCGCCTGCTTCAATCCAACATTCAGCAAGCGACGAAAAAAGAACTGCCGTTTTCTGCGGTTTATGGGAAAGCTCAACAATTTCACCTTCACTATCGGTAAAGGTGAAATATTCTCCACTGCTCTCAGGTTTGTTTGTTTCAACAGCACCCGAAATAAAAATCAGAAGAACAACAATGACAACTGCAATAATTATACTTTTCTTATTCATCCTTGAGAATCTCTTCTTTTCTTTTTAGAATTTCGTCTGAAAGTACAGCTTCCTTCGCTTTACTGAAGCCAACTCTCGCAATTGTATCTGCAAAGCGTTCCCCTGCTACACCGTTTTCTCTGTAAAAGAGAATTGTCTTTTCGATTGCGGAAAGGATTTCTTCTTCAGTTTCAAAGATGTAATCAATAGGTGCACCTCTACCGACCTTTTTACCCCATCTGCCGCCAAGATAAAGTCTGTATCCGCCCTTTTCGATTTCCATACCGTCAACCTTGCAGGCCACAGTACATCTGCCACAGCTGTTGCACTTTTCTCTGTCGATTACGGGAAGCTTATTTTCCATCGTGATTGCGCCCATAGGACAAGTTTTTGCGCAAAGACCGCAACCGATGCATTTATCGGAAACCATTGGTTTTCTCTGACCGATGACACCGACATCATTGATATCAGGCTTTACACAGTTATTAGGACAGCCACCGACTGCTATTTTGAATTTATGGGGAAGCTTGACACCGTGATAAGCAACATAAAAATTCTCATGGATTTTTTCTGAAAGTGAGAATGTATCAATGAGTCCGTACTGACAGGTTGTTCCTTTGCAGGAAACAACGGGACGCACCTTCGGACCTGTACCTCCGCATTCTATACCTTTTGAATTGATAAAGGCTATGAAATCATCAACATTACTGTATGGAATACCCTGAATTTCAATTGTCATTCTTGAAGTCATAGCAAGCTTACCACTGCCGAATTTATCCGCGGCATCGGCAACATCACGCATAAAATCACTGCTTACCCTACCGTTTACGGTAAGAACTCTGCAGTTGAATTTATCTTCAGTTGTTTTATCTCTTAAAAAGCCCAGACCTTTAATTCTTCCAACTTCAGAAGCAGGAACATTACACTTTGGATATACGGGTTTGTTCATAAAAAAACCTCCTTCAAAATTACAACAATAGTATAGCAGTATGCACTCTTTTTTTCAAGGTGTAAGAGGGTTATAATAAAAATTAATCCTGACTTCGTCTGAAAAGTCAGGGCAACTCATATTTAAAACTCATCGTAAAACACAGTTTCGTTTATATCACGGAACTTGTAGTGCATATCAATAGGCTTTGCATCATCAGAGGGATAGCCCATAACCATAAGTGCTGCAGGCTCAATATTTTCGGGAATATTGAAGGCTTCGCGCATTGCCTTGGGGTTGAAGTGCATAACCCAGCAGGTGCCCACGCCCTCATTCTGTGCGGCAAGCATTATATAGGTAGCAACTATTGTCGCATCAACGGGTGATGAAAGAGCCCCGTCGTAAACACGCTTCCAGCTTTCATCCTTGTTATGACATACAAGCATAGCAGTCGGTGCGTTGAAGTGGCACTTGGTACAGCCCTTGAGCTTTTCAATTGACTCATCCGTATTAAGTACAAGAATTCTCTGTGGCTGATAGTTACAGCCCGTAGGCGCCTTGTGTGCCGCCGCTAAGATTTTATCCGTCACCTCTTCGGGAAGATGCTCATTTTTAAAGCTTCGCACGGAATAGCGCTCCTCAATCAGTTTTTCAAAATCCATATTGTTGCTCCTTTTATCTTGTTTATTGGGTTGATTACAGTTATCCGAGGCACAAAAGCAACGCCTTCAGAAAATCCGCATCATTCTGTGCAGTTCTCTTTTTCGGGCCCTTTGTCCTGTTCCCTGCCATTCTCTCCTTTTTGCCGATAAAACGGGTAAAAAGAAGATTTTCTATATTACTGTCGGTGTAGATAAGTCCGTTCTGATTAAGAGCCTTTGCACCCTTGCCAAGCACCAAAGCCGCAAGACCGTATTCCTGAGTAACGATTACATCACCCTTTTCAGTAAGGTTTGCGATACGGCAGTCAGCAGAGTCTGCACCTTTATCAACTACAATAGTTGTTGTTCCGTCTCTTTCAATGGAGTGGGTGTTATCGCAGACGATGATACACTCTAGGCCTCGCTCTTTGGCTGTCCTGACAGTAATATCTACAACAGGGCAAGCATCGGCATCAATTATAATTTTCATATGGTCACCTTAGATAAGTTCAATGTTTAATTTATTATATCACAAGAATATCTGTTTGACAATATAATGCGAATACCCAATCCTAAGAGTATTCTACACAACAAAACACAAAAGAAATAGAGTCGACCCTCGGGTCGACTCTGATAGATTTGATTGAAAATAAAAATGTGAATGTGTTTTTGTAGGTAATAAGGACAACTAACAAACACTATATACCCCAAAGTCCTCGAATCCTTGCAAAAACGCTTCGCTATCTCTTGGAGATACAAATGGATGATACAGCAGTCGGATATAGTTGTTACCTATATTACGCATAATTTCGGCGAAGCAACACAGTTTAAGGACTTACAAAGCAGTTAAATAAATATAATTAATTTATAAATATTAGTTTGTTAATCGCATTTTTAAAACCGGTAAAATCAGAATCAGCTAAAGCTTTTCAGCAAGAAAAAATATTATTAATATCGTAGCAATGTTCATAATTCATCATATATGAATAAATAAAGCCGCCTTGATTGGCGGCTTTGGTTTTTAGCTATTATGATCCATCATTCTAATGTCATAATCTTTTTATGATTTCAGCGATTTCCTTCCAACTGTCTACGCGAATCACATTGTATGGTAAGTTGGGATTCTCATTATATGTATGGTTAATTAAGAATACATACTCACATATATGAGATAATCTTTCTGCATTTCTCAAATCATCTTCTACAAAATAACGAATTTTGTATTTTTTTGAATAATAGTATCTTGTTTTATATTGGGCGTCAAACAATGATATAGGTTTATTATAATTTCTTTTTTCGAATTTTATCTTTTTGTAAGAAATGCCTTTTTCTTTTAACCATTTTTTAGTATGCTTTTTTATGCTAAAACGTATTGGCTTTCCGTCAAGACTTTTTCTAACATCCCAGTTGCGCCAAGTAAAAATATACACGTTAAATCCTAATGTGTTTTTTATATCTTCGATTAAATATTCTTTTGCGCCGTTAGACAATTGTTGTCCTTCCCAGTATTCTTTTGTCTCGAAAACATTATGTTCTTGTTCACGTGTAATTTTTCCTGAAATGTGTACCGGGAGATGTGTTATTTTTTCAATGGTTATATCTGTTTGTTTTTTTAATATTTCAATGAATTTTTCTTCGTGCTTATTCAGAACACCATCAATATCAACACCTATGTTTTGCTTATAATATGCAGTGCCCTTTTCACCGTAAGTAGTAGTATATACATAAGCCAAACATGAAATTATCACCATTAATAATCCAAGAACTATAGCAAGAACAAATATGCATTTAACATTAGAAAAGCCAAAAAGGCCAGTAAAAAGTTTGTATGTTCCAAATGCAACGTAGAAAGCCGAGAAAAAGCCTAATACCAAAACGATAAAAAGAAATTGATTCCAATCACGATATGCCGGTTTTTTATCTTGAGAAAACAATATTTTTTTATTGTTTATATCATCTATTTTTTTGCCTAAAATACCTTTAGAATATAACACTGCCCTTATTCTATTTATTTGTCTTGCATATAACAATGCCTCTGTGCGCAATGTGGATAAATAAGCTATAACTAACACTTCGATAACACCAATAACAATAAATACCGACCCTAAAACTGGTTTTGTGATTTGTTCTGATGTAAGTAATGCAATAGGCGCAGAAAATATTAACAGAGCAAACTGGAAAAAGGATATGATTTTTTGAGAGGTTTGGAAATGTGCATCTTTTAACATGTTAAATTCTATCTCATAATAATTTATGATTTGATTATCATCCATAATTTAACCTCATTTCAAAAAATCAACTTTCTGTGTCGTTCCGTGTAATTCTGTAATATGATAATACATCTAATATTTGTTCATCATCACACTCGTAATCGTCATCTTTGAACTTATTCAATGCAATAATAGCCTGAGCTTTTTCAAGTTTGTCTTGAGGTAAAGATTTAAACTTTCCCCACCATTCATTTGCTAAATCGCAATCGTGCTCCGTCACAGTTTTATATTTATCTGCCATACGAGTACGAAGGTCCTTATCATAAATTCTACGATAAATTATGAAGGTTTCAGGCATCCAAAGAATTTTCATGAATTCTTCTGGACTGCTACCGAAAGCTTCTTCAAAGAATTCTTTACCTCTACCTATTTTTCCTTTTGTAGAATTTAAAACAGCTTGAATTGCCCTAATAAATTTTCTATTCCAGTGTTTTCCAATAAAATCTCTGTTACTGAAATAATCAGGATCTTCTATGGGGTGATACTTCATTGGGAATGAATAAATACTAACACCAAGCTCATCACACAAATCTACATTTAACTTTAATCTATTATACAAATCTAAAGGTTTATCTTTAAAGTTGTATAAAACATAATTTGAGAGGTTTGTATGACCATGTTTTACAGCTGTTCTAACTGATTTTTCATAAATTTCGCGTAATTCCCAATGATCAAACGCGATTCGAACAGGACGAATAGGTATTTCAAAGAGCTTTTCCATATTCTCTTCTGTAATTAATCGAGAATCTATTCCCTGATTAAAGTCAACATTTCTTTTCTTCGGATTGCTTTTATAAAATTCTTCAAACCACGGCTTTACGGTTTCATGTACAGCAAGAATATTCTTTTCTTTTGCTGTATAATCATTAAGAAGGCATTTGGAATCAAGCAGGTCATATACATCTTGAATTTTTTTACCATATTTCTCTACAAGCTTTTTATATTCCTTTACAACGGCTTTTATATATGCACGCTTATTAAAATTATCTTTTATATTTTGTATCGCAATTTCATATTTATTTGGAGGAATATACTTGCTGTCTTTTCCAAATCCTGCTTCAACAATTTCATCAATTATTTTGTTAAACTGACAGGAGGCAAGGACATTGTTGTCCAATAGTAATAAGTCTCGCTTTGCGCCAAAACGTTTTTCTGCCTCTTTAATTTGTTCACATAAAGGGAGATAGTCCTTATATTCAGGTTCTAATTTTGGAACCGCACAAAAAGCACATTTATTTATACAGCCTCTTGTCATATAAGCTAAATAACCGTTATTAGCAGGGTATTCATATTCAATTTCTTCAAGAATTGAGTAGTCCAAAGGCATTGTATCAATTACATAATCGTTATCATCTAATATCCCTTTTTTGCTCAAAGTGCCCTCAAAAGGTCTGATACCTGTTGCTGCTTCGACTTCATCAGGAAGGATTGAAGCCATAACACCGCCAACCATAATCCCACTAGGATCTTTGCAAAGATTTTTAACAAAATTTATGGTTTTAACTGTTATGTCAAAATAGAAGGTAAATAAAGTGGTAACTCCGATTCTATCATACTTTCTGTTTTCAGGTTTAAAATAATCTTTATTATAAAAATATTTTCTAAAATAAACTAAAACGTCACGAATAACAGAATTTTCATTTACCAAAGGGATTTCCTCAAAGGAATCTTTACTTCCCTTTTTTAAGTAATCACAAATTTGGGGTTTGTACTGTTCCCAAAAAATCGTATCATCATTTGCATAAAGCTTTTCAATTACAAGTTCATAAGTGTCATCAAGAACTAAAGCATTTAAATCACCTTTGAAAAACTTTACATCATCACCAAGAGCTCTATAATATGAAGCGATTTTCATTAACCCCATAGGTGGATATTTATTTTTATAATTTGGTTCTACTAGTAAGACTTTACGTTGCATCATTTCAATTCTTCCTGGATTTTTTTAATTACAATTTCAGCTGTATCTTGTGGCAAGATGTTTTTGATAATTTCATAGATATTTCCAATGAGTTTTTGTTCTTTTTTAGAGTATCGTGAAAGTGATTGTGATAAATAACTATCTTTCTTTTTCTTATTATCAGTTGATTTTGATGTGTTGTCTTCAGTTACTTCTTTTGGTTTATAAGCAGAATTAATCGCATTATAAACTCTTGAATATACCTCGTTTCTTTGAGCATCTTTTTCGCGCAGCTCAAGTTCATGTTTTGCTTTATCTGCAACCTTTTTAGAGCTTTCAAGTTCTTTGGCAGCTTTTTCTTGGTCATTTTTGCTTACAAAACCTGCACTAGATGATTTGCTTGAATATTCATTTTTCTTATTTTCATAATCAACAACTTTTTTTAAATTGGTTTTTACCCTATTGGCGTAATGATACAAACTATAAAAATCATTCCATAAGATCGGGTATAAAACTTTTTCAAATTCAGATTGTGTAGCATTGGTGTTGAAATAGTCTCTACGCGCATTGGGTATTAATTCTTGGTGAGTCGCAAATATTTCTCCAAAGAAATAAAGATTTCCTCTGGCTTCTTTAAAAAACTTTTTTGAACTAAGAGTTTCTTCGTCTCCTATTTGAATATTTTCTTTACGAATTCTCATGCCGCGCATCGGATTAATTACGGGTATCTGCTTTTCAAAACGTGTAATACCATACCACAACCAGCCCAAAATTTCTCCTTGGGAGCTTTTTAGAATTTCGAATTGAATATCTGATATTTCGTCACACTGAGTTTTATTGCCTTCTGTGCCTTCATATACAGTGGTTCTATATGGTTTGTAAAGAGGATTACCATTTATTGAGATTTTATATTCATCAATCGCAAACCCGTTTGTTTTTGCAAAGTCATATATTTTGTTTTTATACATAAATGTATTTACATATGGAATTGGGGCAACCGCTTGAAGATATTCAATAACCGAATGCTCATTAATTAAATTATCACTCTCAGGAATGATTCCATCCATTATGACTTCAAAAAAATGTTCATTAATATCTGCAGATGAGGTAGTAGTGTTTATCACCATATCAACAAGGTCCGAAGCAGAAGGATGCTGCAAATTATCTGATAATATACTTCTAAGAAGATTTCCATCCCATGTCATTGTTGAAACAACATCTTCGCCGAAATAACTTGTTCTAAAAATCAGCTTATTGCAATATGCAATTCCTGCCAATCTGCCAATTCCTCTAAACCCCTTGTCTTTTGTTCTATCCTTCTCCGAGTCAGCAATATCAGATAGAATTTTATGGAATTTATCTTTAGGAATTCCACAAGCGTTATCATAAATTGAAACTTTTCTTTTATGAGGATTAATCTCAATATCAATATAAGCGCTTTGTTTGGTTAATAAACCCTGAGAAATTGCTTTGTCAATTGAGTCGGCAGAATTCTGTATGTATTCTCTGTAAACGGTATAGCTATTTTCATACATAGCAGAGGTTAAATTTTCAATAACATTTTTTCCTATTTCAGCCATAATAAGACCCCTCAATTATTGTTTATATTGTTTGTATATTGGCTTTGGAAATTTAATATTTAACAAAGACCTAAAGACAGGATTTTGAACAATATATTCACCTTGTTTTAATCTTGTCATCATATTTTTATATACATTAGGAACAAACTTGTAATCAGCTTTTGCGATTTCAATTGCGTTTGTTCTTCCATATGCATGTGTTGAACAGTTTCCTGTTACTCTAGAATGTATGGCACTTCTAAATTGTTCTGCAGAGAACAAAACAATACCTAAAGACCGTCCTCTTTCTGCAATATCAAGAATTTGATGAAGAATAGGAGAACTCTTAGGTGTGTCTTGAGATGCGTATTTATTTAATTCGTCAATAAATATAACGATTTTTTTAGGCGGTGTAACATCTTCATATTGTCCAAGTTGTAAATCATATATTGTTCGAATAGCATCACCAAAAACAAAACCTTGCATATCTTCATTAAGCTTTGCAATGTCAATTACAAACACTTCATTCTTTTTAATGTTTTTTAGAGCATCTTCCATTCGCGTTTCATTTGCTGGATTAGAAACTCTGCCAAACAAATTATTGTTGTAAATGGATTTTCTAATAATACGGTTAAATTTTCTCCAGCTCGCAACGGGGATTTCTTTATCGCCTGAAGCGCCTGCATTGGTATGTTTTTTCACTTCAATAAGAAAATCCTCCCAATCATCAAGACCGTTGAAACCACCTTGTCCATTTACAATATAGTTTATAATTGATTCCATAGTCTGATTTGGGTCATCCATGCTTGCAAACAACAAGTCTAAATTATCCTTATCGTCTTCATATTCATATTTAAACAGCTTGGCTTTATCTAATTTTCGCTGTGTTTCAAAGTCTTCTTTTGAGAGATATGTATTTGCAGAAGCTGAGGATTGATACGGATAAAAATACTTTACATTTTTAAATGGTTCAGCAGTCAATCCAAGTTTTTCATACATTTTAACTGTTTCTTTTTTCTCGCTATCGGATTCAAACTCGCCCATTTCATCAATAGCTAATAAGTCTTTACCTTTAACATTGAACAAAACAAATGCTACATCATTGTCGTTTTCGAACTCTTCCTTAATGCATTTATCCTGAATTGATTTTAATAAAAACATTGCATAAGATGTTTTTGCTGCCAGACCGGAAATACCCGAAATATTCAAATGCGCTCCTTCAGGTCCAATAAGGAATCTTGAATCCATATTAACGGGCAAAACAATCTGGTCTTCTTGACCGGAATACATTTCCAAATATCCACAAGTAACAGGATTTTTAACATTTATCAAACCCAAAGCCTGAGCAACTTCTGTTTCGTCTGCAAATTCTACCTTTAAGTTGTTGATTAACGGAACATATAGGTTTTTTGTATTGCCAATTACTTTTGCTTTAACATAATTCATTCCAACTCTGTTTGTGTAATCTAAGGTAGTTACGTCACCAAAATCATTTGAAATGTAATCAGATAAAAAACTAGCTGTATCGGTAATATGTGATATTTCCTCTATTACACCAAAAGAAGTACTTCCGTTTATAGGAGAAACCACCTTCACAACATCAAATGGGCTGAGAATCGTCTCCTGTTTTGTCCAAAAATAAAAATCATCAATAGTTGATGGTGTTTTTTCTGTCGCAATAATTTTTCCAATTACTTTACCCATAATCAAATTCTCCTAAAATAAATTTAAAAACATTTCCGTACTTAAATATCGACTTTTGGCATATCTTTCCGTTATATACACAGGATATAAATGATTTGCCCAACGTGAATCTGCTCCATAACAAACAGGGTTTCTTTCATTAACAAGGTTAGCAGAAATCAAATTAACCTCTTCAGTATCTAAATAATGTTCTTTTTCTTCGTCTGTTACAATGATTTTTTCAATTTTTAAAATGCCATCAAAGGTATTGGTTGTATATTTTTTATCTCTGATTCTTAAATACCATACCGCATAAGCCATTCCTTCTAATCTCGGTGAAGTATAAAAGGATACTGGTGTTCTATGATATAATGGTAAATTAGCAATGAGATTAGAGTTGTTTTTTCCTTTTTTATCTTTGCAATTCTCAGGATTAAAAGATTTTGAAACACCAACAACATTTCTGAAGTTGCTTTGGAAGCGTCTTCTTTCTCTAGCATTTGCAATATTATCAATACGATATTCTAATGAGCCATCCTTTAATAAATAATTGTCTTGGTCTAATAAGCCCTCTTTAACCAACTCTGTGACCATTTCTATTTCTTGGTCAATCATTAAATCCTGTATTGCTGCGATTCCTTTATTTTCTATTTTTTCAAATTCATCTTTTTTTGTGGAATAAGATAATACATCAGTAATTTGAATATTAATCTTTTTTAGCCTTGTTGCACTATTGTTAATGGTCGTTTTTATATTATCAAAAAACACTTCCCTTTTCCAAGTGTCAGAACATGCACACTGCGGCAATGCGACGACTAATTTGTTCTTGAATGCATGCTTTTGCATATTTCGGTTTATACGAGAACAACAACTTATTCCTATTTGACCAGCAATAACCGGATAAACCTGATTGTTATATGCAATATCATCCACTTTATAAGTGTGTCTTGAACCATCAAGGAAATAAGTAAACAGAGGCTTTTCGGAAATAATTTTGTCTGCAAGCGGCTTCATGTTTTGCGCTTCAGAATTCATAGGAGGTGCTGTTTCTCCATATTTACTCCATGTTATTTCAGCATGGTCATCATAATTAAAACTTGGCACACTATAATTATCAAAACAATACTTGTATGTTTTGTAACTTTTGCCGTTGGTCTTTTCTGCAATTATATCCATTATATTGCTCATAATATCTCTCCAACAAACCAAAATCGGTACAATACCCTATAATTATCTTAATTATAACAAAAATATATAAAAAATACAAGAAAAACGACAACGTTTTTGTTTTTAGTATATGTGGTTTTAATCCGCAATAACAAATGTTATCTTCAATTTAAAAATCGCCGCCCACATAGGACGGCGATAAGCACTATTTTGCACTTGTTGAGAATATTTCTTTGCTAAATTAATATCCCTTCACAATGGTCGATTTCATGCTGAACTATCTGAGCCGGAAAGCCTGTGAAAGTCTTAATGCGAGTCTGCATTTCAGCCGTCTGCCATTGTACTTTTATAGTCTTATAACGCTTACACTTGCGAGGACCGCCAAGCAAAGAAAGGCAGCCTTCTTCTGTTTCGTACGGTTCTGATTTTTTGATAATCTGAGGGTTAAACATAACCATATATGTACCATCATTATCAAAGGCAATAATGCGTTTGCGAGCACCTATCATATTTGCAGCCATACCGACACAACCGTCATTATGGGCAGTAAGTGTATCGAGCAAGTCCTCAGCAACCTGCAAATCTTCTTTTGTTGCGACTTCCGATTTCAGGCTGAGAAAAATCGGATCGTGCATAAGTTCTTTTATCATAATATCGCTTCCATATCAAATAAATTCTATAACACCGTTATTGCGCACTAACATAAAACGAATACCTGCATTAACAATTCTTTTATTGTTTGACCATTTTTTAGCTAATGCAAAACTCTTGTCGTTATATGGTACAGCAACAACAGGCGTAACATTAATATCATCCGGACAGCCAGTCATCAGTTAACCGATAGCTTCACGCATTGCAGGATATTCTCCGCCACTCCCACTTTTGAATTTCTTGCTTTCGATGTGTAATGTTTCGCCATGGTTCAGCGTGATTGTCACATCACCGATACCCGATTTGCTACATACAATGATACGCTGTGAATAATTCGGATTTTGATATTCTCCTTGCCAGCGATTTGTTTTAGCATCGATTTTTGAATAACCGCGGTTTCGCATAAAGGGAACTATATCAAAATGAACAGCATCTTTAGTCTTAATGTGTGCTCCATCAATAGATACGGTAACATTTTTGTTGGTTGCTCCGTTTTGAATATAATTCATTGCAATAAAAAGACTAACTTCCGGCTCATTCATAAAAAAACAACCCCTTTATTTAATAGACCTTTAAGATTATTCAGGGAATACATCAATCCAGTTTTCACCTGTATATTCTGAAATTTGTTTAGCGATTTTTTCTGCATATACTGCTCCTTTTTCGTCAGTAGGATACCATACCAAAGATTGCCCAAAGCCAAATCCTTTTTTTCGAGCAACAGGAGCTTGCCATTTGAATACATGTCTATCTTCACGAGGCAAAAGAACACAATCATTTTTATCGGCAATTATATTATAAGTCTGAATATAGTCTCCAAGATCCACGTCGCAATAATTACGATATACAGTTGCATTTTTATACCATCCAACTATAGATGTTTCGTTTAAATCCGTGGTTGCACACCAAATGACCAGAACATTATCTACAGATTCTTCCTTTTTCATATGAGCGCATTCACTAATCTTTTCGATGTGTAACTCATTTGATTTGCCTTTTTGCGTTGATTTTGTTTCAACGAAACCTAAACAAAAGAAAGTTCCATTTTCATCTTGAACAGCATTAAAATTATTTTCCTCGTATCCGTATCCATTCTCTTTGATAAAGCTACCACCATTGTAGGGAATATCTTTATCACAAGCTCCTTTGTAATATTTCATACAAGATATTTTACAGAATAGTATTTTCATAATATTCCCTCCAGTGAGAATACAAATTATCCAACTACTAATTTATTCGTCTTTTTAAGATACTTAGCAGGTATAGCTTTTTCAAGCTGCCATGTTACATTCATCGGGCGAGAACCATTATGGGTTACGTAGTTTGCCATACCAAGATATGTATATGGAGCTGTATTTCCATATACATCGCTCTTAAACTCCCTGACAAACAACAGCACTCTACTGCCGTTTTTCTTATGGTTTATATATCTCTGACCAACTTTACCATCTGCATTTGTTGTGCTCTGACTTTGCCAATGGAAAAGAATTTCGTTAATTGAATAGTCGTTATACATTGTTGTCGGTGAATAATCTTTATCCGATTTATTGAGCGTGACAAAGAAAACATCAATTTCTTTGTCAGGAAGCCACTTTACACCTTCTCTAACGGTGTTTGGCTTCATAAAATCCATAGCAACTAAAAGCTGGTCACGAGTATAAGTACAATGCAAATCCAACGGACAATTAAAACCAATATCAACTGTCTCATCGATAAAATCTATACGATTGTAATTATATTCAAGCAATGCGATTAATTCTGAAAGTAAAACCGGACTATCAGACAATGAATAAATGTTATCCAAAACTTCATCGTCATCCCAATTTTCTATAGCCTTACCCCAAATTGTAATATACAACATCTGCATCATACGTTTATCAACATCAGAAAGCGTTGCAAAATCTATATTATCAATATTTTCAAGAGTCTTTATAATAAAAGATATCCAACGACGAGAATCAACTGCAGCAAAACGCCCCATTGCTTTTGATAGTGCTTCTTCAGCAGGTTCTTCAAAATCGTTAATTGCATCTGCGCGAACACACAGTCTGGAGAAGGTATCAAACTTATAAATTGAACGAGCATCAATATGATAATAATCTAAGAAATTAGAAAGCGTAAGTTCTAATCCAGTATCTTCTTCAAATGTAGCAATACGAGAAACCAGTCCAGCACTATTACCATAAGAAGCTCGGATATTATCAAGAATATACCTTGCAGCCTTTCTCTCAAGCTGAATGTAACATCCCTTCGGAAGAGATACAAAACCATCTTTGATTTCTCGTGTTACGCTTCGAGTTGTATTAGAAAGTAATGCTGCAAATTTATCTTCAAAATTATATTTTTTATTTGCCTGACCGATAAAATCAAGAACGGTTAGGCATTCTTTATCTTCAGACAGACGGAGACCTCGACCAAGCTGCTGTAAAAAGACTGTTAATGATTCTGTCGGACGCAGGAATAAAACAGTATTAACTTCCGGTATATCCACACCTTCGTTATAAATATCAACAACAAAGATGAATCTAACTTCACCTTTAACAAGACGTGACTTTGCTTCGTTTCTTTCTTCGTCAGGAGATTTACCTGTCAAGAACATAGCAGGAATGCCGCGCTCATTAAAGTAGTTTGACATAAATTCTGCGTGTTCAATAGAAACACAGAAACCAAGGCCTTTAACTTCATCGATATCGGTTACATACTTAAGTAGCGAAGAAACAACCAAATCGGCACGACGATTAGCCATCATTCCACTCATTGTATAAAGGTTGGAAAGTTCACTTTTATCGTAACCACCTGCAGCCCATTTTAATTTATCAAGGTCAATATTATCTGTTACACCAAAATATTGGAATGGGCACAAGAGTTTTCGGTCAATAGCTTCAGGCAAACGAATTTCGGCTGCAATACGATTGTTGAAATATGTTAATATGCTTTTGCCGTCCATTCGCTCCGGTGTAGCAGTAAGACCGAGTAAAATATTAGGTTTATAGTATGATAAAAGTTTTTGATATGTAGGTGCAGCAGCATGGTGGAACTCGTCCACTATGATATAATCATAAAATTCTGCTGATGTTTTCTCTGTAAATGCCTGAGAGTTAAAGGTCTGAATTGAAATAAATAAGTTATCTATATTTTCAGGTTTGTAATGACCTACAAACATTTCGCCAAAGTTAGCATCCTTCAAAACAGCACGGAATGTATACATACTCTGTTTAAGAATTTCTTCTCGGTGTGCCACAAACAAAAGACGACAAGGCTTGTCTGGATTCTGTTTTCTGAAACGCTTGTAATCCAATGCAGAAATAACAGTTTTACCTGTGCCTGTTGCTGCAACAACAAGATTTCTGTAATATCCACGAACCTTTCGCTCAGCCTCAAGTTTATCAAGAATTTCTTGCTGATACGAATATGGAGTAATATCCATAGTGTACATTTCAGAATTATTGCTATCGAAATATTTTTCAGCTTTTAAAGCTCTTGCAAGACGCTCTTTTTGGTCTTCGCTATAGTATTCAAACTCATTTGAATTCCAATAGCTTTCAAAAGTAGCCGCAATTTTATCAATAGTTTCAGGAAGGTCTTTTTTCGTAACTTTTACATTCCACTCTAAGCCGCTTGAAATAGCAGCATTAGAAAGATTTGACGAACCAACATAAGCAGTTGTAAAACCTGTATTACGATAAAAGACATATGTTTTTGCGTGAAGACGTGTGCGTTTTGTATCATAACTTACCTTAATTTGGGTGTTAGGTAGTTTACGCAATTCTTCAATAGCTTTAACGTCAGTAGCACCCATATAAGAGGTAGTGATAATTCTCAAATCGCCACCGTTTTTTGTAAAAGTTTCAAGCTCTTCAAAAATAAGACGCAGGCCACTCCATTTAATAAAGGAAACAAGCATATCAATACGATTACAAGACACAATTTCCTTTTTGAGCTCTGTAAACATTTGCGGCTCATGAATAGCACCTGTAAAAAGAGAACTCTGTGCAATAGATGTTTCTGGGCGAGTAATTTCAGCCTTTTCATTAAGTGCAAAAATGTTGTTTTTCTTATCAAAAAGAGCTAATAACTGTTCAGCTCTTTCTGCAACGGCCATTTCATCAAAGGAGCTTTCTTTAGTTTCTGAAATGATTGTTGAAATAATTCTGTTAGCAAGAGTAACCTGAGAGTTAATATCTCCGCCGTTATCTACTACATTATCAAGTCCTTTTTCAACAACCTCAGCAATGTATTTTGCTAGAACTTTAGATGCTTCTGCACTGTCAATAGGCGCAGTTGAAGTAAGCTTGTCTGTAACACCAAGCTCTGCATCCAAACCTCTGTTTATTATTTGCTCGTAAAGTCCATCATGTAACATATTAAAAGCTCCTTACACAATATCCTATTTGATTATACGCTGATAGTATTTCTCCAGCTTATCATCACAAATTTTAATAATGTTCGCTTTATCATCTGCCGATAATCTCTTCCAAACAGTAGAGTCAACCTCAACCATACCAAGAGTTTTCGTGTGACGCATCATATTCATATCCTCAAAACGTTTAAAAGGATTTGAAAGAATGTTACGTTCAACATCTTTATCCATGTAATTACCTTTTGCATAGATGCTGTTTGCTTTCTCAACTATCAATTCTGCATTTCTACGAGCTTCGTAAAAGCTGCGGAAATAGTCGACTATGTCAGATATTTTTACTCTGCCTTTTGTATCAGCATGGGCAAAAATAGCCTTAAGCAACACTGGTTTATATGAATAGCTCATATCCATTTGTTCAACCATTGCCATAAATAAATCAATACGGTTGTTATCATCAATGAGCTTCCAATTATATTTTTCGGCATAAGAAATCAAAGTTTCTTCTTTGAAATATTTGAATGTACGATGTTCACTCATAGGAACAATCAAATCAGGAATGAGCATACCTTCTCGTATATATCGTTCAATAGTTTCAGATTGAACATCCACACGGCGAACAAATTCCATTTGACTAATCATACCTTGAGCTTCTTCTTGCCAATTAAAAATATCAACTATTTCATAATCGGTTGCGTCTACAGGGTAATCAATAATAGCATCAGGTCTTTCGCCTTTTGCGTATAAATCAGATTCTGCTTCACGCTGTCCTTTTTTACCAAGAACAGTGCCACCTGCGTGATAATCTTTTAGCTTAAACAAACGGTGCATAGAATAAGGCGCATTATACTGACTTGCATTGTCGACGAAGTCGAACACCATTAAATGGTCTTTGCCTTCACTATTTCGCATACCTCTTCCAAGTTGCTGAGTATAAAGCACCTTTGACATTGTAGGTCTTGCCATAAACAAAACTTCTGTTTGTGGACAATCCCATCCTTCGTTAAGAAGATCGCAAGCACAAAGTACTTTTACATCACCGTTAGCAAATTTTGCAAGCTGTTCGTTTCTTTCGGATGTTTTCATGCTACCTGAAACAGCAACGGCAGAAACGCCTGCATCCTTAAAAAGTTGAGCAACTTGCTCTGCGTGTTTTACTGAGGCACAGAAAACAACGGTACGACGATTTTTTACATACTCAAGCCAGGTATCAACTATAAGCTTGTTTCTTTCTGTAACACAGATTTTAACATCAAGGTCACGGATATTATACTGTACGCTATTAAAGCGCACTTTTGTCATATCAATATTGGTGTGAATTCTTATGCAGCGAACAGGCACAAGAGCACCAATTTCAACTGCAGTCTGAATATCCAATTTATGTGCTGTATTCTTAAAGATTTCAAGAATATTGGTGTCATCTGCACGCTCAGGAGTAGCGGTAAGACCAAGAATAAATTTAGGTTTGAAATATGCTAAAACCTTTTGATATGTATCTGCAGAAGCATGATGAGCTTCATCGATGATAATATAATCAAAATCATCATCTTTGAACATATCAAGGTTTAATGCAACGCTCTGTATGCTGCCACAAACAACATGAGATTCAGTATCTTTAATACTATCAGCAAATTTACCGACAGCTACATCATCCCACAAAGTTTCAAATGTAGCAAATGCCTGATTAACAAGTTCCATTGTATGTGCTACAAACAGAACTCTTCCACCGCATCGTTTTGCGTCCATAACTGCAGTTACTGTTTTACCGGTACCTGTTGCGTGATAAAGCAAAGCAACGGTTTCCTTCTTTGCTCTCATTTCTGATAATGAGTCTAATGCTTCCTGCTGATATTCACGCAGTTCAAGTTTTTCACCGCTAAAGGCTTGTCCTCTTTGAGTGGGTAGGTAATCATCAATTTCTTTGAATCGAGGGTCGCTGCCGATAAAAACCTTTAACTCATCTTTTACCGTGTCAGGCTGTTTTTGCATTTGGCGGACAGTCCACCTATAAACATCCCAACCGAGGTGTATCATACTGTTCTGTTTTAATAAATCATCACAATATTTATCCTTTGAAACAAGCCGAGGATTGTGAGATGCTTCATCATCGATTTCAATAGCAATCCTTTTGGCACCATTTTCAAGAACGAAATCAGCAAATCGTGAGTTTTGATAAATATCAAAGAATGGGTACTGAGAATACAGATATCCTGCTTTTTCGGCACCGAAAGTATCACTGAACAAATCTATGAAAAGATTTTCAGCACTACTGCCGGAAACAGAAGCATATGTCCTCATTTTATCACCCCATTAGTTTTTTTATTTTTGATAAAGAGATAGGTCTTTGTCCATTTTTTTGCATCTTACCTGAATTGTCCCAAATAATTTTTCCAGGACCATTATATACAACATCCCAAGTACCGTCAGAGTGTAGTTTTACGACTATAAGGAAATCAGGCTCAGATGATAATGCAATTCGGTCAGTTTGAGTTGCTTTGATTTGATAGTATTTACCTTCATTATCAACAGCATCATGTGTTTTTGTAGAATTGGGTAGTAATGTAAGATTAAACTTATCGGCTACCAAAACTTCACCTATACTACCAACCAAATGACCATCAATAGTGAACTTTCTTCCTGGATAAAGGGCTTCAAGTTCTCTTGTTATAGCAAAAAGTTCTGTGACTTTTTCAGTAATAGTTGTTTCATTATTCATTTTCTATTACCGTTTCCTTTAAGAAGATTTTATCTTTAAATGCACCACGTTTATCAGCTTTGGTAGCTCTGACATTTTCAAGTTCTTCTAACGAAAAGCCTCTTGCTTGAGCACAAGCATAAATAACTTCTAACAAATCAGCGAGCTCTTCAACATTTTTATCCTTGTGATACTCAGCTAACTCTTCATCGAGTTTTTTATCTAACATTTCTATGTATTCTTCATCAGAAAGAATTTCAGTAACACATCTATTGCCTGATTTTTCAATGATTTCAGGAATACGGTCACGCACGAGTTTGTTGTAGGTAATAGACTTCAAAACAGACACCTTCTTTTACGTTTTATTATACATAAAAATTCATATTATTTCAAATTTTTATAGTAAGGGCTCAGATTGATAAACAGGTCTTTCATACCCTCTGTATCTTCGCAATTATTGAAGATATATTCCAACAATTCTTCCTGTCTTGCTTGTCCCAAGGTAAGACGATACAGAGAAAGAATTTTAATTAGTCTTTCATACGCAATTTCATCTCTACTGAAAGGATACATAGGCACGATTCTTTCAATCTTAACCATATCTTCTCTTTCGGTGAGTCCCCAAAATGGTATCAGATCTGAAGTATGAGCATTTGCCGCTTTTTCTTTTTTTACTGCTTCATCAAATAATTCAGTCCATACATTATTCTTTTTGAAGTCAATTCCACCGTAACGTTTTGCTACATTCTGCCTGATTGCTAAACATTCAAATCTATTGATTCGTCCTTCACGCTGTTCCAAGTCAATAGGATTTGAAGGTAAATTCCAATGCACGATTCTGCGACAATAATTGTGGAAATCCAACCCTTCCTGACCTATTGATGTAGATGCTAATACAAACGGTCTGAACGGTGAGTTGAAAGCATTTCTGATAACTTTCTTTCTGTCAGCATCAGATTCCTTGTTTTCACCTTTTGTAAATGCAACTGCGAAGTGAGTTCTAAATGAAACTGCAGTTCCTTCTTTGCCGTTTGCTTTTGCTTTGAAGTTGTTGTAAGTATCAACATTATACGTCGTTGTTCTGATGTTCATAGACTCTGCAATATTGCTGTGCAGTCGGTCAATCAAATGCTCATCATTATCAAGACCGTTTGTAATAAGATGTGCATATTCATCAAACATTGCTTGCAAATTACCGTTTTTGCAGTAAGTTAAGAGATTTTCCCAATGTGTATCATTGTTTTTCTTGCCTGCGGCAAGTTCGACAATTGCAGTTGATTCGGGACTGTTCATTCGGTTAATAAAAAGCTTTGCAATCTGACTCGGAAGATAATTAGAAAAGTTTTTGGAATATCTTTTATATGTACGATGAATGCAGATTGCGGGAGAAGCAATTGCCATATCAGTCAAGACTTCAATTAAGTCGTTAGGTTTCTTGCCTAATCCGACAACTCTGCCGTGAAATGTTTCTCTGTATACGGATTTCAACACGTTGAGATGCGTTAAAAAGCCTTTTTGTTTCTTCGTTTTTTCATCATCTTCGTAAGCAGCTAAACTTTCATCGCTGTCTAACCATGTATCAATGTATCCCGCATATCTTGCACTGTCAAGCAATAACGGTGCCAAATAATACCATGTGTTATCAGGCGCACCACTTTCAGGAGCTTCATATTTGTCAAGTTTTTCTTTGATTTTTGCGCTGATTTCCGCTTCGATTTCTTTTAAAGATAAGCCTCTGTTCAGACAGTCTACAGGATTGTAGCAATCAGCCAAAAACTGTGAGGGATACAGTAAACAAAACAGATTCATTGCTCTCGGCTTTTTATCAAGACCGACAGAAAAGTTCAAACGAGCAACGGGATAACGTTTTTCTCCTTTGTGAAAATAATGTGCATCCGTATCCTTGCTCATGCTCGCAAGTTTACCCGTTGTTCTTCGTTCCGATTCATACGAAAGAAGACTTGCTATCATTCGGGGTACCATTTCCCAAGAGGAAAAAACTAATGTTTTTGAAAAGTTTTCCGCATTTTTATAAACGCCTTGTGGTTTATAGTAAGGGAATGAAGGTGGAACCCATAACAACTGTTCTGCATTCTCTTTAAAGACATGAGACATAACTCGTTCAAGCCTTGCATTATTGCATGGTATTTTTTCAAACCTATCAATATTTTGTTTTTTCAACCAAAAGGTATCCTTATTCATTTTGGATACTTCATCAGGGTGTTCTTTAAAATATTTATTAATGTGCTTCTTTAATTGATAGTCTTTCATAAAAGACATAATATACGGAGTAGATTTTATGTAATCTATCGGCACATTAAAATCTGCCGCAATCTCCTCAAGCAGAGTCTGAGCCTGAATGTAAGATTTTATATCGTTCTCCAAAACAGCAAGAGAAGACTTGACATCACTGTCATTTATCATATCTGCACCTTCATTTGCAGATATTCTTTCTGTTCTGCAAATGTGCTGATACATAGCACCTTCTGCGGCATTTTTTGCTTCAATTACTGTTGTTGAACCTTTCGTGATTTCTTTTAACTTTACAGAGTAATCGCTCCATACAGTTTTGAAATCACGTTTTTCTTCCTCCGTAACATTAAGGAAGTCCATAACATCAAGAAATTCTTTATAGTGCTCATCAACCTGAGTTTCATCTATTTCTTCAAGTGTTGAATACATTTTGTACGGAGTGGCAGAAAGCAGAAGCATTCTGACCTTATCAGAATTGAAAAATTTGTTTGTGAGCATATTAATTTCAGAGTTGTTTTCTGAGTTTATCAGATATTTGAATCTCTGGAATTCATCCATAATAACAAGGTCGGGCTCAAGTTTATCAAGGCTGATTTGAGCAAATACATTTCTTAGTTTTCCAATTAGCTCATTGCTGGGAATCCTTTGATTTTTATTTGCTTTTATTTTTTCACAATGCTCTAACAGCTCTTTAAGTATTGTCTTTTTGTTTTCCTGCCTCTTTTTGAGCAGAGCTTTAGTGCTCTTGAGCATATAATTAAGGTATTTCTTGTGAGATTTTATATCACAAGAAACCACTTCTTCCTCATAGTACGGTTTTACCCAACGCCAGGCAGTAGGAGCATCATTTATCATTAACACTTCAAGTTGAAGCAAAACATCTTGAAGTTCGGGAAGTCTTCTCAAAATAGCGAACATAAGAGCTCTTTCCGAATAAGTTCCTGCTCCTTGGGTCATTCTGAAAGACGTGTCAGGAGTTAAGGGAATAAGCTGAATAAAACCATTAAGCAAATCAGTATCATTTTCCTGATTGAAAATATTTAAATGTTGCATAGAAAGACGAGAATAACTCGCATTTTCTTTTCGAACCTCAGAGGAAATCCTGAGCTTATTAAGGTTTTGGTCTGCAATGGCAATGTTTGAACATATATAAACGACCTTCACCAATTTGTCGCCTTCAGCTTTTCTGATTTTCGCAAGCTTAGCAACTGTTCCTCTTGCAATGAGAGTTTTTCCGAGACCTACTTCATCAGATACCAAGATTCTTTTTTGTCCGTCAACATATAATTGAGCAATTCTGTTTACCGTTGCTTTTTGGAAATCTTTCAATCCGGACATTATGTTATTTTCAATTTGGTCTAATTTATCAGAAACTTTTTCTGTTGCCATTACATTTTCACCACTTTTCTGAATGTATTATACAATTCTTCAAAGCCTTCAGGAATTACACCGTCGGCTGAAACGGATTTTATAAGATATTCGATTTCCTTAAATCTTTCGGGTGCTGTTGCGGCTGTACGAAGCATTTTTTCATAAAGTGCAGGAAGCTGAATCGGTTTGTTTACTTTTGTTGTGCCGGTTACTTCATCTGTAGAGTCATTAGATTCTAATGCGCTTATGACCATGTTGTCACCTAAAAGGAATGCGATATATCTGTAGAAACAGCTTTTATCGTTCACAACACTTGAAACCACAGCCTTTTCTCTGTCCGCGGGCATATTTTCGGTAGGTATCATAATAACTCTGCTGACGGTTTGTTTTCCGTCAGAAACAGAAATCTTATAAAACTCTGAAAGTTGTGTTAACTCCATTGATGAGAAAAGTATATTTTCACTTAACAGAGCTGTTTTGTTTGATAACAAAGGAGAAACTGTTATATCATATTCACTTTCAAAAGGTTCAAAAGACAGATTAATATCAAACAATTCACCGTTTTCTTTAATTACTGCAGATGCATTAAGCCTGTTGACAGCTTTAATAACACTGTCAAGCATTTGCGTTTTTTCGTCTGCAGTATCCTCTTGTGCATTGTTCAAGCTTGCAATTTGAAACGGACATTCTGCTTCATCGGTTCCGAACAGACTATCTTTGAGCTTTGACAAATTGAGGTAACGGTTTTTAGTATGGAGCTTAACCATAAACTCAATGTTGCCATTGAGTGCATTATGAGATGCGTTTAATGAACCGAGATATAAATAAGTGTTAGGATATTTCATTATCATATAAATTTTCGCATGAATATCCTGCTTTTGTACAGATACATTTTCTTCTGAAATCAGGCTTTCGCCGTCGATTACGGCATCTTTCATTGTGTAGATTTCAAAGTTAGAACAATCAGTCGGTTTTAATTTCCCGAGTTCGGAAGCACGGGTAATAAGAACATGTTTTGAATGTTCAATATACTTGTTTCTGTCATTAAAGTCCTTGATCATACCCTTGCTTATAAACGGAGACATAATCATAACTTCATGAAATGAATCACCAAGAAGATTATATAATGCATCTTGTTTGCTGTTATACTTATTGCTGATACCTACCGGAATAAAATCAAAATCATAGAATTCCTTTGAATCAAGTGAAAATTCAACATGTTTTAATTCTCGCAGCAAGGAACGCATTTTCTTTTGCTTTTCAGATGCATTTTCAGTGTCGGGAAGCTGTTTTATCAGATATGAAACAAAATCAGAAACAGGATTGTTTTTGTCGGTTTCGTAGTTTGCTTTTTTGCCGTCTATGCAGAATGAAACATCCCAACTCCTGTCAAAAGTAAGGTTTCTGCTTAAAACAACAACTCTGTATAAAGCTTCACCTTTATTGTTTACATATTTTATCAGCCAAAATTTCGGGTGAAATGACGGATATTTTGCTAAGCCTCGTTTTGTAGCCGTTGTAACAGGAAATACCATTTTTTCCAAGAGTATGTATAACGATGTTACACTGTTTGGCAAATGAATTTGTCCGCTTTCGCAGAATAACGCTATTTTATCTCCAGTTGCTCTTAATGCCTCTAACAAACAAATAGGATTTTTCATTAAATCGCTGTCTGTTTCTTCTGCTAAACCGAGAGCAATACAAGCACCTACAAGTGCATCCAAATCAAGTGAATATGTAGTACCAATCGCAAAATCAAGCTTATAATCAACAGGAGGAGCAACAATCTGTCCGTAGTCTAATCTGTCGTTATTAGGATTCAGCATCAATTAACCCCTCACTTTCAAAAATATCTCTTATGATTGTTTTTGCGTTATTAAAACGATAATCGAGCTCACCGCCACCAATCCAATCGTTGGGATTAAATTCTCCCGGATGAGCTGTCTTGGCACGGTTCTGACCTTTCAACATGATTTCACGTGCCTTAATAACTTTTTTCATTTCTTCAACATCATTGTTACACATACAGTCCTGAAGTTTTTTAATAAAGTTTTTAAGGTCCGTTTTGTATATATATAGCTTTGCAAAAATAAGGTCAATATCAATTTCTGCAAGTTCAGCCATTGTTTCTTTCAGTTCTTCAAAAATATCATTAGCCTGTACATTCTGACCATCAGAGATAATTATGTTATACAAAGTTCTTGCAACAAACAGAAAATCAGAAAAAGATAATGCGAGCATATATTCATCCTGCATTTGTTTCGGGAATTTATTGATGATTGCGCCTAAATCTGAAAAGTTTTCTAAATCGAGAACTTCTGTCATTCTGTTTTCAAGAATATAAGAGAGCATAGAATCGGGACAAGTAGAGATAATTTGCTCACGCAAAAATTCTCCTTCTTCCTTTGTTAAAGACATTTGTATTTTGTCTCGCCACGCTCTTTGATAAAGAGGCATTTTCCAAAACTGCATTTTAAAAATATTGCCTGCATTTTTATCATCGCATTCATTCTCATCAGCTGAATCATTGCGATTACCAAGCTTAGTTAAATTAGATTTTTGATTTTTAATGGCACAAGAAGCTCTTGCATACTCACTGAGAGAAATATTGCCACCGGTAAAAATTCCGTATTTGCGAAGTCCTGCCCAATATATATCTGCGGGAGTTCGCTTGACCCATTTGCCACTTTGTAATGAACGTTTGCCGATGATTCCGTTCTCGTTAGGATTTATCTCTAACAATGTTTCACCACACATTTTTTCGGTTTCATTAAGTGCTCGCAAAAATCTGTTGGGATTGGTTTCGTTTGATAATTCAAGTTCTTTGAGTGCATAGGGAACCAAAAAGAAATACTTTGCCCTTGTTTGGATGGTAGATGTGCCAGGGAAGAATAAGTTCGAAAATCCATCACGGATAGGAGCAATACCTAATTCGTCAAGAGTTCCGCTTTCTGATAGTAAATCTAAAACGCTCAAAATCTTATTGCGTTCTGTTTTTGAAAAATCAATCCATCCTAATTGCATTTCTTATCCCTCTTTTTCATATTCAATACAATCTCCGCCATCGAAAACCTCAGATGGTTTCATTTTAAAGGCTTCACACTTGCTTGTATTACAAGGTAATTCCGTATCATCATATCTTTTCTTGCAGTCTTTACAAATAAGTTTTTTATTCGTTATAAGCTCGAATTTTAATTTGTCCTTCTTGAACTTTTCATCGAGAGGATTTATTTTTTTCTCCATCTTAACTTTCTTCTTTCCCGTAATTTACTACTTTGATTATATCACTTTATGCTTATCAAAAGCAATAGCTCAATGCTCTTGCAAATCGTTAAGTCCCAATATGAGGACCACGCTTATGATTTTTTATTTCTTGAACAAAAAGAACTAACACCAACTTATTCGTAATAAATTTTCTCCAAGGAAGGATGTAATAATTCAATAATACTCGGAAGAAATTTATTTCTTCTTGGCGGCAGGCACAAAAAAATTTTTCAACTTTTTTAAAAACTCAGGAACATTTTTGCGTTCTGATGTCGTTATATATATGAAGAGAAAAATATTTTTTCAAAAGCCTAACCAAATATTATTGACCTCAAAAAATTTTTTAAACCCTTCGACAAATTTCCCGTTGTAAAATTTTTCCGATTACTGTACAATAGCGCCGTCAACATAAGACATTAAAATGATAGCCCGCTGATGCAACAGGTCTCTGCCCCTTTCAGTGAGCGGAACGGACAGATGTAAAAACCCTACTTTTATTTTTCTTTTGCTTTGATTTAATTCAAAGCCGTTACATATTTTGGGTTTAAAACAGAATATGAGCGCGGAAAGATTTTTTCTTCCACGCTTGTTTCTGTTGCCCGAAGTATGTGGCGGCTTTTTTGTTTTGCAATTTTTCTTGCGGCGGGTTGTAAATGTTTTGAAACCATTTCAGTTTTTGGGTGTCCACTTGGCCTTTCTCAGTGCGTATAGGTGAGAATTGTTTTTCAACTCACTTGTAAACAGTTTTAAAACTTTCGAACAAGTAGGCTAATTTTTGCTCAAAAAATGTCCGTAAGAAAGTAGAGGGGTATTTAATTTTTTTCAAGCTCACACCTGACAAACGATAAGTTTTTGTCCGTAAATAAGTAGAGAGCTTTTTAAAATTACCACCTCTGGACGAAATCAATGTTTCTGTGTCCTTGTCTTAACGAGCATTGGATTTCGGGCCCGGAAATCCCCAAACGGTCAAAAAGCCGTTTTACAAAACAGAATGAATGGAGATGAAAGCAGAAAAAGAAATCAGGTTAACAGCAGACAAATAAATTATTAACTTTAAATATTCTGTTAACTTTAGGGAATCAGGGTTTCCACTTGCCCTTTCCCAGTCCGTATAAGTGGAAACAAAATTTTAAGGAGGTGAAATCCAATGGAAAAGAAAAATCACGACGTGATTGTCAAAGCGTATCTTAACAAAGATGAATATGAAAAGCTCTGCGACTTAAGCAGAGCAACGGGAGTTTCAAAATCAAAGGTCATCCGACTTCTGATTACAATGTGCAGGCTTAAGGAAGCTCCGCCTGCCGATTACCCGAAGCTTATCCGTGAGCTTCGCGCCGTGGGTAACAATCTTAATCAGCTTTTGGTTGTTGCCCGTGCAAGAGGCTGGAACAATCAGAAAGAAATTTCTTCCGTTCTCTCTTCCGTCCTTGAAACGGAAAACAAAATCGTCAGTGAGTTTACTTCGCAAAAGGATGAAGTGCCGTGGCAGTAACAAGAATATGGCCGATAAAAGGAAGGCTTCGCAATGTAATTGATTACACAGTGAACCCTGAGAAAACTTTTAATCCCGACTACACCTTTGAAGAGCTGCAAGCACTCAAGGATGTTATTGACTACGCAATGGAAAGTGACAAAACCGAAAAGCAGTTTTATGTTACGGGAGTAAACTGCACTGCAGAGTTTGCAAGAGAGCAAATGGTAAACACTAAAAGACTTTTCAAAAAGGAAGACGGCATCCTTGCCTTTCACGGTTATCAATCCTTCAAGCCCGGTGAGGTTACACCTGAGCTTGCTCACGAAATAGGAATTAAGCTGGCGGAAAAATTATGGGGCGACCGCTTTGAGGTTGTGGTATCAACCCACCTTGATAAGCATCACCTTCACTCACATTTTGTACTTAACTCGGTTTCCTTTGTTGACGGAAAAAAGTTTAACTCCTGCAGAAAAAGTTATTTCGAAATGCGAAGAGCATCCGACGAGCTTTGCAGGGAGTACGGTCTGTCCGTTATTGAAAAACCACGCAAGGCTCCTTCACGAATGCAGTATCTTGCGGAGAAGAACGGAGAGATGACCAAATACACAAATGTTAAGCGAGACATTCAGGAGTGCATGGCGATGTCTTACTCTCCCGAAAAATTTGAGCAGCTTATGGAGAAGCGAAGGTACAATATGTTTTTTATCGGTGATGAGCTTGCAGTAGACCATCCCTTCATTAAATCTCCCATAAGACTGTGCGACCTTGGTGAGGGCTACAGCACCGATGAAATTCTTGAATTCATTTACAACAATAAGCACTACCTGAAAAGAATTAATGTGCCCGAACAGACAAGAGTAAAGGATATTTTCTTTGACGGAGATGTTAACAACAGCTATGTTACCTTCTATGACCTTTACTCTCACTTTGTTCCCGGTCTTGCCTATGTGAAAAAGTATCCGGAGAAAAACAGAGAGGTGTCCTTCTACTTACAAAAAGAAATATTGAAGTTCGATAAATTCTGTGAAGAGCAAAACCTTTTGTGCGACAACGATGTTGAGTCTTACGAGGACCTTATCGGACTCAAGGAAAAAACAATGAGAGAATACAACGAGCTTATTGGTCTTCGCAAGGAAGTACGAAATGCAATCAAGAGAGCAGACAGAAGCGGTGACACACAAAATGCTAATGAGCTCAGAGAACATAACAAAGATATTACAGCACATCTGACGACTTTAAGAAAACACATAAAAATCTGCGACAGAGTTATCTCCCGTAACACTCTTGTTAAAGATTTAATGGACGAGCTTCATGACCACGCCCTATGGCAGGAAAGAAACTTAGGTCCGAGTCGTGAAACACAAACACTAACCGATTACGAACAGTCAAGATAAAAAATTTAAGGAGGAATTAAAATGCTTGACGAAAACAAAACATTAGACATAATCAGTGCCGATAAGGTTGAAGTAAAGGAAGTTAAATGGCTGTGGCCGGGCTACATTCCTTACGGAAAAATCACACTCTTGCAGGGTGACCCAGGTGACGGTAAGAGTACTTTTATGCTGACACTTGCGGCATTTTTAACAACAGGTCAAAGTCTTCCCTTCTGCGACGAAGAGAACGAACCGATGAATGTTATTTATCAGACAACGGAGGATGATGCGGAGGACACTGTTGTACCGAGATTCATACAGGCAGGAGGTGATACAACAAAGCTTCATTTCATCAACGAGAAAGAAAAGACATTGACTTTCAGCGACAAGAGAATCGCTGATGCCATAAAGGCGACCAATGCCAAGCTCGTTATCCTTGACCCATTGTCAGCTTACATCGGCGGAGATGTTTCACTGAACATTGCTAATGATGTCAGAGCGCAGTTCAATCCGCTTATACAAGCCGCAAAGGAAACAGGCTGTGCCGTTGTAATTGTCGGTCACATGAACAAGATGGGCGGAACAAAAGCTCTTTACCGAAGCCTTGGCTCTATTGATGTGGTAGGTGCCGCACGAAGCTGTTTACTCATTGCGAGAACAGACAAAGACAGACCCGATGAAAGAGTTATGGCGGTGCAAAAAAGCAACCTTGCCGCAACGGGCAATGCCGTTATCTTTAACATTACACATGGCGGCATTGAGTGGGTTGAAGAAACTGCGAGAACGGCAGATGAAATCTTAAGCTCTTCTTCCTCATCTTCAGGCAGACCCAATGAGCAGATAACCAAGGCGAAAGAAATACTTTTGGAAATGCTCACTGGCGGACCGAAGCCGCAGGCAGAGATTATGAGCCGAATGGAACAGGAACGCATAGGCAAGAGCACGGCAATCAAAGCCAAGAGCGAGCTTGGCTGCGTAAGCACCAAGGAAGGCAAGCGCTGGCAATGGTCCCTTGTATCGGAAGAATGTATCAATGAAGATGACATTACAGAGTGTTATTGAATTATTACATCCTTCCTTGAAAACAAAAATCAAAATCTAAAATTAAAAATTATGGAGGTTCAATATGAACGTATTAACAGAAATCAAAACTGAAAACTTAAAATCATTTGAAAACAATCCTTTCATTTTCAGAGAGGACACAGCCTTTGATATGCTTATCGAAAGCATTTCAAATTTAGGAGTACTTACGCCAATCATAGTACGCAGTATCGAGGACGGCAACTATGAAATCATCAGCGGTCACAGAAGAACTGAAGCCTGCAGACGGCTCGGCATTGAAGCAATACCTTGTATTGTAAAAGAACTTACCAAGGATGAAGCAACGGTTATTCTCGTTGACTTAAATCTGCAGAGAGATGAGGTCTTACCGAGTGAGAAAGCTCACGCTTACAAAATGAAAATGGATGCACTTAAAAATCAGGGAGCAAGGACGGATTTAACTTCTACACAGTCTGTGTCGAAGTTCCGTACAGCAGAAGAGGTCGGCAAAGAGAATAACGAGAGCAGAGAAACTGTCAGGCGATATATCAGATTAACTTATCTCATTCCCGAGATATTAAAGTTAGTTGATGAAGGACGAATAGCATTTACCCCTGCAGTTGAGCTGTCATTTCTTCCGTCTGAGGAGCAGCACGAGGTTTACGGCTTTTACGAAAACGAAGAGGTTACGCCCTCTTACTCACAGACGGTACGAATGAAAAAGCTTCATTCGGAAGGTATGCTCACATCGGACAGAATATCCGAGATTATGGCAGAGGCTAAAGCGAATCAGAAAGATTACTTAAAGATACCAACGGAAAGTATTGAGAGATACTTTAAGTCGAGGTTTACTGAAAAGCAGAAGCAGGAATTTGTAATCAAAGCAGTCGAGCATTATCACCGATATTTAATGCGGCAGAGAGATGCAAGGTAAGGAAGGAGGGATGCTATGAAATCACAGGAAGCGTATAATCTTATGTTTAAGGATTATCCTGATGTTGTTGATGCAAATCAGTTGAGCGATATGCTCGGCGGTATAGGCATCAGAACAGTTTACAAGCTTTTGAGAACAGGTAAAATCAAAAGCTTCATCATAGGCAACAGATACCTCATTCCTAAGATAAATGTCTTTGAATATTTGGGTATTCTTGAAAATAATGCCGTATAAAGCTCTCACACATTTGTAAATTCTTCCATCTGCCGTTAAAATACTCTTGTCGGCGGCAGATGGTTTTGCCCTCCCTGAAAATACTACATTAATCATAAACAAAGGAGGTTAAAAATGACTACACAAGAAGCGTATCAATTGCTGTTCACAAGTTATCCCGACATTGTGAATGTTCATCAAATGTGTGAAATCTTAGGGATAAATATAAAAACCGCATACAAACTGTTGAAATGCGGAGAAATCAGAAGTATATATGTCGGCAATAAGTACCTTATCCCCAAAATTGAGTTTTTCAGGTACTTAGGTCTTGTTGAAGATTATGACGACAAAAGAAAAAAATAAAATGAATGTATTATCAGGAGGACAAATATTGGTAACAGGACATCTTAGAGAAAAGAACGGTGTCTACCATATCGTTTTCAACTATAAAGACGAAAACGGTAAAAGGCAGACACCTTCAAAATCAACGGGTTTACCCGTAAAGGGTAATAAAAAGAAAGCTGAGCTGATGCTCAGAGAAGCGATCAAGGAAAAGGAAGCCGAGCTTCTTGAGCTTGAAGAAAGAAGAAAGGAAGAAGAGGAAGCAAAGGATGAGAAAAACATTCTATTCACAACCTTTCTTCTGGAATGGCTTGAAATGGTAAAATACTCCGTATCAGCATCCACCTACAGCGGCTACTGCTACTCAGTGAAAAGAGATATTATTCCTTATTTTGAAGAAAGGCACCCGAAACTCAAACTCAGAGAACTCACAGCAAAGCAGATACAGGACTATTACACCTATGAGCTTAGCGTAAAAGGAGTAACGGCAAACACTGTTATTCACCGTCACGCAAATATAAGGAAGGCTTTACAGCACGCTTATATGATTGAGCTTATAGATGTAAACCCTGCTGACAGAGTGCAAAGACCGAAGAAGGAGCCTTTCGTTGGCAGTGCTTATGATGCCGAGGAGCTTGAAGAGCTGTTTGAAAAGGTCAAGGGGCATACACTTGAGTTTGCGGTTATACTTGCGGCTTTTTACGGTCTCAGACGAGCAGAGGTTGTAGGTCTTAAATGGAGTGCTGTTGACTTTAACAAAAAGACCTTTTCAATCAAGCATACCGTAATGGAAGTAAATGTGGACGGAAAAATAAGACTGATCCCCAAGGACAGTGCAAAAACAAAATCAAGCTGTCGCACACTTCCGATGGTAGAACCCTTTGAAAAGCTTCTTTTAAGAATGAAGGAAGAACAGGAATATAACCGTAAGCTCTGCGGCAACTCATATTGCAAAGATTATCTTGACTATGTTTATGTCAACCAAATCGGTGAGCTTATAGCACCGGGATATATTACCCGATACTTTCCCGAATTTCTTAAAAAACACGGATTAAGAAAAATCCGCTTCCACGATTTACGCCACAGCTGTGCAAGTCTTTTGTATTCAAACGGAGTAAATCTGAGAGATATTCAGGAGTGGCTCGGTCACAGTGACATTTCCACCACATCTAACATTTACACGCACCTTGATTTTTCATCAAAAGTGGACTCAGCAAATGCAATTTTAGAACATTTTCCGAAGCTGTAACCACTTCAAAAAAATGTTTTTTCAACATCATTTTCAGCTTTCCGACAGGGTGTCTCAGAATTTTTCTCGGAAATTTGGAGGGATGTTGGAGGGATGTGCCCATTTTTGGCCCTTTTTTGAGGTCACTTTTTCGCCCGTTTTTTGGGTGTTTTTAAGCAAAACAAAAACCCGAAAACCCTTGTAAATACAGGGGTTCTCGGGTATTGGTGCCGGTGACCGGACTTGAACCGGTACGGTGTTGCCACCGAGGGATTTTAAGTCCCTTGCGTCTGCCGATTTCGCCACACCGGCGTGTCGTTGCGACTTTGCTATTATACTATCTTCAGGGCGCTTTTGTCAAGTGATTTCAGCAAGAAAATAAGCAGCCGTAAGTTACTTTTTGCTTGCGGCTGCTTTTATTGTTTTATGTATTGTCTGCTTTACCTGTTTCTGCAAGAACTGCAGCTCTCTTATCGGCAAGTTCAACAATCATTCTGTCCTGGAGCTTACCGTGAATGGGGTAGAAAATGAAGGAAATACCGTAAAGACCTCTTGCAAGGGCGGGAAGGATACAGAATACAATCCATATACCCTTAAGAACACCGGGGTCCTTGTTAGCAATATCATGACCCAGCTCATCCTTCATTGGTACATAATTAATCCAATGAAGCACCATACCTGAAAGCCAGCCGGTAACAGCTGTTGCAAGCTTAATGAAATAACCCTGAACAGTGGTAACAAGAGCCTCGTTACGAAGACCGTGCTTCCATTCCATATAGTCAAGAGTATCGGCTGTAAGAATAGGATTACAAACATTGATAACCTTGTTCGGAAGACCTGCTATTGTAAGTAAGATAACAACAAGAATAAAGTTGAGAATACTCTTATCTTCAAAATTGTCGCTTAAAATTGCACCGTTGGGATAACCCAGAACGAACATAAGCATATATGCAGCAAGACCGAAAAGGCCTGCACCGATTGCTGTTGTTCTTGCACCGAACTTTCTTACAAGCTTAGCGGCAAAGGGTACCATAAAGTAGTTGGGAATACCGGTAAACAGACCGCAGATACTACGGTATGCATAGTTGCCTGAGTTGTTAAGCCAGAAGAAGCTTTCGGATGAGCCGCCCACAGCCTTGAAGTTATTGAAAAATTCGGCAAGAATAATAACAAGCAGAGGTCTGTTGGTGAAAATGTTTTTAAGTGAGCCCCATACAGAGGTCTGATTCATTTCCTCTCGGCTCTGAAGAGGTATTCTCTCACGCATATTGAAAAAGCCGTAAACTGCAAAGGATGCGGAGAAAATAAGCATAAATACCGCAAAAGCCTTATACACATCCGAGTTGGTTATAGACGGGTTCATGCTGGGCACGAACTTAACCAGCACAGGCAGAAGCGACGGAATAAAGGTACCGAAAAGCTCAACGAACTTGGTTGTGGTAATCAGGTTATTACGCTCATTTATATTCGGCGTTATGTTATAGGTCATCAGGTTCCATGCACCGAAATAGCTCATACCGAGACCGTAAATAACAGTTGCAATTGCTACATAAATGGCCTGAGCTATACCTGAAATGCCGGGTGTTGAGAAAAGCATCATACCGCCTAAAATCCACAAGGGAAGCGGAAGAATAAAGAAGGGTCTTACCCTGCCCCAACGAGTTCTTGTACGGTCAATAATAAGTCCTGACAGAGTATCGTCAAGGGCGTCGTAAATTGTTGCGAAAAGCTCTATATTTGCATAGTGCTTATCGCTCAGACCTGCATACTGAATAAGGAAGAACTGCTTTTCACTTCCGATGAACTGAGAAAGGTTCTTCTGGCCGAAGTTAACAAGCACAAAAGCAGCAATTTCCTTGGGTGTAAGATATCTTTTTTTAGTATAAGCTAATTTATCAAGCACCTCTTCTTCAGCGGCTTCTGATTGCTGAAGAGCGCTTGTGTTTACTGTATCTGACATTTTATCACTCTTTCAAATATGTAATATTATCTTATTTTCTGCTGTCTCTTTCAAGAGCTTCTCTTGCTTTTCTGACCTTTTCAGCCTGCTCTTGCTCAGCTCTTTTTTCAGCTTCCTTGCGGGCAGCTTCTTTTCTTTGTCTTTCCTTTTCTTCTTTTTCTTCCTTGAGTCTTACTCTTTCAAGTCTTTCATTTTCAAGCTGTTCGTCAGACTTTATATCTGCACGTGAAACAAGAAGATTACCCATAAAAGCAACAAAAGCAAGTGCAAGGAAGATGAAAATACCCCAACCTACAGATGCCTTTGCATTTTCAAAGGTAAGGTCGGCAATTGTGAAAGCCTCGGCACTGATTTTTCCGTTTATTCCGGCAAAAAGACCTGCACCTGTACCCATAAGAGCAATACCGATTACATCGAAAATCCATATGACGTTGGTTTTAGGCTTTTTAAAGGTTATTAAAATAAGGAAAAATGCAATTACAAGCACTACAATGCTCAGAAGAACACACAAAAGTCCGATTATTGTAAATGAAACGGGACCCGAGAAGCCTTCCGCACTCATAGAGTCAATTATTCCGCCAAGATTTTTGAAAAGAGGACCGAAAAACTTTATTGTATTTGTTCCCTTTGTAAAAATACCCAATAAATCAAAATTCAAAGCCGCATTATCGCCTGTAACAGTTGCCCAGGGAAGAATAATACCGATAATGGGAATGAAAGACATAACAATTCTTGCAATTCTCAGCTTTGTTCCGAATACCGAATAGCCTAATTTATTAAGTGTATTATAAAGCTTTTCAAATTTAGCTTCTGCTAAAATATTGTCTTGTTCAAGACGCTCTTCCCAGTTATAATTGGGAATACTGATTCCGCAGTCAGGACAGTCTGCCTTGATGTAATACCATTTGAGCTGCCTGCCGCAATTGGGACATTTACTTGCCATCTGAGTACCCGCCTCCTTTTTATATTCGCCGTATATTGTAACTTATTTGTATTATTTTGTCAACAAACAACCAATGATAAAAGCCATTTTTATTTCTGAAAGAAAAAAATATTGCCCTTAATCAGTGTTTTGTGTTATACTCTCTGAAGAGGTGAAAAAAATGAAAAACAGACTCATAATTTTCGACTGCTTCGGTGTGATTTTTGAGGAGGTTGCTCCCGTATTTCTCAAAAGACATCTGCCAGCGGAAACAGTTGATGAAATAAAGGATAAGCTTTTTGTACCTGCAGACTTAGGCCTTGTTACTCACGAGGAGCTTTTAAGTAATATGGCTGATGAAATCGGTCTTCCGTTAGAGGATGTGAAAACCGAATGGAAATCACTTTTTATAATAAAAGAAGATACGGTTACCGCAATAAAGCAGCTTAAAAGCAGCAACGATATTGCTCTTTTATCAAACGCACCTTTGGGAGTTGTTGAAAATCTTATTGAAAAGCACAAGCTCAGCGGTCTTTTTGATAACACACTCATTTCCTGCAACATAGGTCTTGCAAAGCCCGACCCTGAGATTTACCGCAATTGCATATCTCTTTTCGGTAAAGAATATGATGAAATCTATATGGTAGATGACAGTGCTAAAAATCTTGAAGTACTGCCTTCAATGGGTATTAAACCGATCCTTTTCAGAACAACAGCCGATCTTGAATGTCTTTTTGATTAAATAATAAGTAAGCGATAAATAAACTAAGGGACTGCATATGCAGTCCCTTAAATCATATTTTTATTTTACTTACGCGGGCTTACCGAGGAATACATCATAGAAAATGTATTTGAAGAAGTTGAAAACCTCAACCCAGAACTGAGCAATGATTTCAAAAAGGTTATCATATTCACCGCCGTGGTGAACTGAGTTATCTTCTTCTGCTTCAGGTGCTGTTGTTTCAACATCCTCAACAATAATGCCTGAATCGGGGTCTACATAGCTTTCTGCTGAAGCAACAACTGCAACAGACATAAGCATAATTGCTGTGAGAACAATTGCAATGATTTTTTTAAGTGTTTTATTCATTTTAATTTACCTCCTGTTGAATCTAATCGTATACATTTTAAACCAAAATTAAAAATTAGTCAATATATTTGTTCAATTATTTGGATTTTATCTGAATTTCAGCCGTAGGTTCACTGATATAAAGCTTATTTTCAACAGTTTTATAGGAAATTGCACGGTAAAAATAGCTTTTGAAATGCTTCGGTACCGAATCAGTAAAGTTTATTTCCGTGTTCGCACTGCTTCTTGCCACCTCACGGAATTCTCCGTCAGGGCTATCCTTTCGCTGAAGAATATAACCGTCGGCACCCGCAACAAGCCTGAGCCTTATCTGCACTTTTTTACCGAACAGAGCTTTTGCTTCAACAACAGCACCGTTATCAAGGCTTACGGAGCTTACCTGTTGGCTGTAATTCCCCTGCTTTTCATGCTCTTCATTCTTTTTGTAGGCCTGAACACAGTAGTAATATGGTTGACCGGAAACAATCTTTCCGTCGGTAAATTTACATTCCTGCGTTCTTGCCACGGGGAGCATCTGTGAATAAAAATCATTCCGTTTGCTTACAATATAGCCGTCGGCTCCCTCAACCTTTTTCCATTTAAGGCAGATTTTTCTTTTCTTCTCCTGCACTTTAAGCTCCTCAGGAGCAGAAATATCTGAAACAATAACCGCCCTTACGGCAGATGTTTTTGAAGAGTTCTTTTTGCTTTCAAGTTTTTTTTGTGCCGTTATTTTATAAAAGCAGCTTACATTTTCCGGAACATTTTCATCAACAAACTCGCACTTTTTAATCCATGCAAGAGTTTCAAAGCCGTCTTTTGAGGAGGTTGCCCTTTTGATGCCGTATTTTTCAGCACCCTTTACTTTTGTCCAGCTCAGCTTAACGTTTTTTTCTTCCGTTACCGCAACCTGAGTGAACCTGGGACTTTCCTTAAGCTTGATGTTATCCATTATCTGTCACCGAGAAGTGAAGCACTTTCCTTATCAAGGAAAACCGTAACATCAGAATGAAGCTGAAGAATTGAAGCGGGACAGGAAGGTGTAACCTCACCCTCAACAAGTGCCTTGACTGCCTTTGCCTTGCTTTCACCCGTTGCAATAAGAATAATCTTTCTTGCTCTCATAATATCACCGATACCCATTGTGAATGCATATTCGGGCATAGTATCACCAACTGCTTCGAAATACTTTTTGTTTGAATCAATAGTGCTTTGAGTAAGCTTTACAACAAAGGGTCCGTCAGCAAATTTATCACCGGGCTCATTAAAGCCGATGTGGCCGTTAGTTCCGATGCCGAGAAGCTGAATATCAATTCCGCCTGCTTCCTTGATTTTATTCCAGTATCTCTTACATTCTGCTTCGCTGTCACCTTCCATACCTGAAAGGAAGTTTACCTTTTCAAAGTCAACATCGGTTTTTCCGAAAAGGTTATCCTTCATAAAGTAGAAATAACTGTTTACGTTTTCCCTGTCAAGACCAACATATTCATCAAGGTTGAAGGTTGTGATATGCTTAAGGCTTACTTCGCCTGCCTCATATTTTTCAATAATTCTTTTATAGGTTTCAACGGGTGATGCACCTGTTGCAAAGCCGAGAACACTGCCTTTGTTTTTATTAATCTGCTTTACTATAATTTCGGCAGCCTCTTTTGAAATTTCAATACCGTCATTTAAAACTATAACTCTCATTTTTTACTCTCCTTTTTACCCGTTTGCCTACGGGACAATTTACCAACTAACATAATAACACATATAAAAATAATTTGCAATAAATTGGTAAGAAAAACATTTGATATTCTCAGTAAACTGTGATATTATATACTGTGTTTAAAACAGATTAAAGGACTTGATGCAGATGAAATACAATTATCACACCCATACCGTACGTTGCCTCCATGCAAAGGGCACCGACGAAGAATTTGTGAAGGCCGCAATTGAAGCGAGCTTTGATGAAATCGGCTTTGCGGACCACTCACCCTGGCCCTTCAAAAATTTTGTTTCAGGCATGAGAATGCCTGAAAGCGACCTTGCAGATTACTGCGACAGCATAAAAAGCTTAAAGGAAAAATACAAGGACAAGATAAGCATAAAGCTTGGTCTTGAATGTGAATATTTTCCTAAGTATATGCCCTGGCTTAAGGAAATGATTGAAAAGCATTCTATTGACTACCTTATACTCGGTCACCATTTCTGCGTTGACGAGCCGGGAAGTATTTACAACGGTAATATGAGCGACCCTAAAGAGCTTTACAATTACAGAGACGATATAGTTGAAGCTATGGAAACGGGCATGTTCTCCTACATTGCCCACCCTGATATTTTTATGCGCGGCTACCCTGTTTTTGATGAGCACTGCAGAAAAATAACTGAGGATATTATAAATAAATCCATTGAAACGGGAACACCTCTTGAATATAATCTTCTCGGATTTTCACATTCCGTTCTTGACGGAAAGCAGGGCTATCCTTACCCCGATTTCTGGGCTATGGTGTCTGATATGAAGCCTCCGGTAACCGTCGGCATTGATGCTCACGCACCTGAATCTTACCTTGACACAGAGCTTTTTGAAAGAGGTTACAATAATCTGAAAAGCCTTGGTCTTAAGGTTGAAGAAAAAATCAAAATGCTTAAATAATTAAAAAATGCTGTTACGGTGAAATACCGTAACAGCATTTTTTATATGTCATTTCTTATTATATCATCAAAGGTTTCTCTTTTAACAGCCAGGTAATCATTTCCGTCAGCCAGCATAATAATGGCAGGCTTGCCGATTCTGTTATAATTTGAAGCCATTGAATAGTTATATGCTCCCGTTGTGCAAACGGCAACAATATCGTTCCTTTGGGGCTTTGGCATAGTAACCGAAGGCTGAATAACATCTCCGCTTTCACAGCAGCGGCCCACAACATCAGCAGTAAAATCAGCTTTTTCATTCATCCGGTTTGCAATGACTACAGTATATTTTGAGCCATACAATGCAAATCGGGGATTATCTGTCATACCGCCGTCAATTGAAACATAATTCTTATAGCCCGTGATTTCCTTGATTGTACCTACAGAATAAAGAGTCATACCCGCATCGGCAACAATGCTTCTGCCCGGCTCCATAATAATCTGCGGCATGGCAATACCGTTGTCAACGCAAAGATTTTTGATGAAGGCGGCAATTTTTTCAATGTTTGCCGCTATGTCAACCTGAGGGTCATCCTCGGTATATCTTACACCGAAGCCGCCACCCATATT
>JAXJQQ010000091.1:0-15716 GCA_036311065.1 Acutalibacteraceae bacterium
AAGTTTAACTTTCCTGACGGAAATGTTGAACCAAGCGGATGTGTTTATTGAGCGTATCAGTAGGAATAACTGTGGAGCACAAACACTGCGTCCCGACTAACGGGAGAAATTGCGGTTTTGCCGATGAAATAATTCTGAGGATATATCAAACAATGGGAAAGTACTATATCTTTAAAAGATATAAAGCCTTTCTCGGCAAATTAGCCTTTCGGAATGGTTGCACAAAAAGCGTGCTTTTGGTTACTTTTGTCACAAGCGACAAAAGTAACGCCAAGCGCAGCGTTGACGACTAAATATTTTATTGGAATATAAATTATTGAAAGGTTAACCCCTCAGTCAAAATCTTACGATTTTGCCAGCTCCCCTAAAGAGGAGCCTTTGCGTGGTGGTGCCTACGGCACTATCGAGACACCTCAGTCACTTCGTGACAGCTCCCCTAAAGAGGAGCCTCTGCGATGTGGTGACTTCGTCACAATTGTAACGGCACGAGCGTGCAGAACCTTACTGACCAAATACATTTGACTATAGGGTGAAGCTTTGCCGTTGAAGTCAACCGCTATACAGTAAAGCAGAATTGAATTGCCTTTATATTGTTTGTTATATATACGGAGATATCATATCACAAAATATAATATATGTAAAGGTTTATTATTAGAATCTGTGCCGATTTGACTTGAAGGGGCTTTTGTGTTAGAATATTGTGCGTTTATCAATAATATACAATATTTCACGAGGGTAGATATATTATGGAAAGCTTTATTGAAAAAATACTGAACAGTGAATTTGTTATTTATATTAAAGACTTTTTTGCTTTTCTTGCAGAGAAGATTGAGGGTATACACTTTCTTCACCGCACTCCGAGTAAGAAGGTCATTATTGCCTGCTTCAGTGTAATAATTGCTCTGCTTGTTCTTATTTCCGCCGTGTCCGTTATCTCGGCAAAAAAGAAGGAAAGCACAGATGCCGTTGCGGGAGAAACAACAACAGAAATAACCGAGCAGGAATACACTGCCGAGGCAACAAAGGAAATTAACTCAAACTTCCTTTTTGCCCTTACGGATAACGACAAGACAGATGTACATTCAATTATAGTTGTGTACTTTAATTCCGAGGAAGGCAGAATGCAGCTCACCTTTGTTGAGCCTGAAACCTCTGTTTCCGTCAACGACCTTACGGGCAATATGCCCTATCACCTGCAGACGGGCGGTATAAGCCAGTTCCTCTGGGCAATAAGCGAGCACACAGGCCAGGGCTTCAACCGTTACCTCATAATTGATGAGGAAGGCTTTACGGGTTTTATGGGTATGCTTGGTGAAACGGAAATTGAAATTCCCGAAAGCATTTCCTTCAATCACGACGGTATAAGCTTTATTATTGATGAAGGTCCCCAGAAGCTTACGGCAGATATGATGCTCAAATACTGCATATATCTCGGCCACACATACAGCCTTAATAAGGACAGAGTTATTGAGGTTCTTTCTCTCACACTTGAAAAGCTTTTTACCGCTGATACTGATGAAAAGCTTGAACAGCGCTTCTGTGATGCCCTTGGCTATTTTACAACGGATATTTCCGCAATTGACTTTTCAGAGCACAAATCTGCTATAAAAGCAATACCTCAGATGCAGCTTTCCGATAACGCCTCAGCCGTAGACCACAAGGAAAACCACTGATTTTGAGGAAAAAGTTGAAAAAATTGTTATAATTCTATTGATTTTATCGTATAAAGAATTATAATTGTTTTTATAAAAATAAAAAATATGGAGGACAAAAAAATGCAAAAATCCCAAAAAAGCATTGCAAAAATTCTTTTAGCCGTTCTGGTTATTTTTGCTCTTGCTATCCCTATGACAAGCACAGTTTTTGCAACAGAAGCCGCTGATGTTATCACCGATATCAACGAAGGCTCAACAGCTGACGTTCTTACAATCGGTGCAGATTCTGAAACATCATTTTCTGTTGACATTGACGGAGAGACAACAGATTACGACCTTACTGACGGAGATTCAGCAGCAGCTTATGTTGATTCTTATGCCGACAACCTTACAAACGACCCCGGCTTCAAGGCTCACATTGAAATGGCTCTTAACAAGGTTCGTGAAAGCATCGGCTCATATGCAACCTTTGCAGCACTTCTTGCTCCCGTAATTGCAATTGTTCTTGCACTCATCACAAAGGAAGTTTATTCTTCACTTATTATCGGTATCGTAGTCGGTGGCTTTATTTATGCCGGCGGCAACTTTGAAACCGCAATCAACCATGTTCTTTTTGACGGCTTTGTTGCAAGCCTTTCAGACAGCTATAACATGGGTATCATCATCTTCCTTGTTCTTTTAGGTGCACTTGTTTCCATGATGAACAAGGCAGGCGGCTCTGCAGCCTTCGGCCGTTGGGCTTCAAAGCACATCAAGTCAAGAGTAGGTGCTCAGCTTGCAACTATCCTTCTCGGCTGCCTTATCTTTATTGATGACTACTTCAACTGCCTCACAGTAGGCTCAGTTATGAGACCCGTTGCTGACCAGCAGAAGATTTCCCGTGCAAAGCTCGCTTATGTTATTGATGCTACAGCAGCACCCATCTGCATCATCGCTCCCATTTCATCCTGGGCAGCAGCAGTTGCAGGCTTTGCAAGAGGTGCAGGTGCAGACAGCGGTATGAGCCTTTTTGTTCAGGCTATTCCCTATAACTTCTACGCTATCTTCACAATTGTTATGATGGTATTCATCGCCGTAGCAAAATTCGATTACGGCCCCATGAAGCTCCACGAAAAGAATGCACTTGAAAAGGGCGACCTTTTCACAAGCGGCACCAGAGTAGATACAGAAGAGGTTTCCGCTAACCCCAAGGGTAAGGTTATTGACCTTGTTCTTCCCGTTGTTGTACTTATCATCTGCTGTGTATTCGGTATGATTTACTCAGGCGACTTCTTTGAGGGCACAGGCTTTATTGAAGCATTCTCAAATTCAGACGCTTCCGTAGGTCTTGTTATCGGCTCAGCAATTGCTATTGTTTTTGCAATTGTTTACCTTCTTCTCAGAAGAGTTATCTCCTTCAAGGATGCAATGGCATCACTTCCCGAAGGCTTCAAGGCAATGGTTCCCGCTATCCTTATTCTTACCTGTGCATGGACTTTGAAGGCTATGACAGATTCTCTCGGCGCAAAGATTTACATTTCACAGCTTGTTGAAGGCAGTGCAGGTGCTCTTCAGGCTCTTCTTCCCGCAATCATCTTCATTATTGCTGTCGGTCTTTCCTTCGCTACCGGTACATCATGGGGTACCTTCGGTATTCTTATCCCCATCGTACTCAGCGTATTTGAAGCAGGCAACCCCCTTATGATTGTTTCAATCTCAGCTTGTATGGCAGGTGCTGTTTGCGGTGACCACTGCTCACCCATTTCCGATACAACAATCATGGCTTCTGCCGGCGGTCAGTGTGACCACCTTAACCACGTTTCAACTCAGCTTCCCTATGCTCTCACCGTTGCAGGTGTATCCTTCGTAACCTACATTATCGCAGGATTCCTTCCTCAGTGGTACATCTCACTTCCCATCGGTGCAGTGCTTATGATTGCAACCCTCTTTGTTATTAAGAAGGTTACAGCTAAAAAGGGCGCATAAGATTCAGAAAATAAAAAATCCCGACACAGTTGTGTCGGGATTTTTTATCTTCTGAGCATTTTGATTGCCTTGATTTTAGCCTTCTTTGCCGTGGGCATAAGCTTTGCATAGGAGTAATATTTCATCTTGTTGCCCACAAGGATGTATTCACCTATGAACTCATGATAGTCAGCAGAGAAGCTCTTTTTAAAATCGTATATACCCTTGAAATTATCCTGAGGAACAAGGTCACCGAGGGTGCCGTCCTCATTCAGCTCGGGAGTTTTTACAATAACATAGCCGAGGTCGTGAATATCGCAGCCTCTGTTTATGCTTTCAAGAAGTCTGAGATAGTTGAGATAATGGCTGGAACGGGTGTTGTTTCTTATGACATTTCTTGTTCCGCCGAAAAGGCATGAGCCCATACCTGCATAGTAAATGGAAAGTCCGCCTGCAACACAGATACGGTTTTCCTTTGTGAATTCCTCAGCCTCTGCCATTCTTTTTTCAAAATGCTCCGTCTGCTTATCCACACTGTCAATTGTTTCCTGAAGCTGACGGGCCTTCTTTTCGTGTGCGCCCTCCATTTCGGAAAGAGCCTTTTCCTTTTTCTCAAGTCTTTCAGCCTGAAGACGCTTATCAAGCTCCTTATCATAATAAACAAGCTTAAGGTCGCTGCAGCATTCAAATTCCTTAAGAAGCTTAAGGCAGTAGTCACCGTTTCTTTCAACAAAGCTGTCTCTTTCGCTTGTGTCACGCATAACAGCCATAAAGTCTTCCATAATTGACGGATCCTTTTCAATGTCCTCAGCGTGGAAGGTCTTTGCAACAAGACCTCTCTGCTCACCGATACGGATGGAATATCTTACACCCTTATCACATTTTTTAAGAATCTTATCACCGGGAAGCTGAACGCCGTTTTCCTTTAAGGGAACAAAAAGCTGAACGGGCTGCTTGTATGTATAGTTCTCGATGGATGCGTTAAGCTCATAGCCGAGGTCAGTGAGGATTTTGTGCATTTCGTGACCTTCAGGCTGATCCTGCTTATTTATACGAAGGGAAACGGGAGGGTCCATAATAAAGCAGGTGATACCGTTTTTCTTTACCTCATCCTTGATGAAGGCGGTGAAAGCCTTTAAAAGCTCTGTGTTTTTATAGTCACATACGGGGCCGCCCGAAGCATACCAGATTTTGCCTGCAACGGGGAGAACCCTTTCCATAACAAGAACGGCAAGAACTCTTTTCTCTCCCTCAAAGCCGCAGTAGTATCTGCACTTCCAGGTGGTTTTTACCTTTTCCCAACGGGAACACTGAATATACTGACCGCCGTTTTCACAAAGAAAGCTGTCATATGCCTGCATATCCTCTTCAATTCTGAATGTATACATTTATTAAACCTCACTTCTCAGTTTCATAGCTTTGATTATTTCTTCTCTTTCGCTGAAGGGCTCTTTTACACCGTTGATTTTCATATATTCCTCGTGGCCCTTACCTGCAAGGATAATGATATCACCCTTACGGGCATTTTTTACGGCATAAGCTATTGCCTCACCTCTGTCGGGGATTATTACATATTCACCCTTACAGTAGGATGCAATCTCCTCGCAGATTTTCTGCGGATCTTCAAAATCCGGGTCGTCGCTTGTAATAACCGTAAGGTCAGAAAGAAGACCCGAAACGGTGCCGAGCTCCTCTCTTCTGCATTCCGTTCTGCCGCCGACAGAGCCGAAAAGAGAAATTATACGGTTATGCTCATAGCTTTTTGCGGTTTCAATTATACTTCTGAGGCTTACACCGTTGTGGGCATAGTCGATGATAATTGTAAAATCGTCACTCACACGGACTATTTCACCTCTGCCCTTTACGGAAACAGAAATGAGTCCCTTTGCAATATCATCTTCCGAAAGGCCGAAAAGCTCACCTGTCGCAACAGCAACAAGGGAGTTATATGCATTCACATCGCCGGGAAGGGCAACGGTGTAACACTTTTCATTTCCGTCCTTTTTATATGTGAAGGACATTCCGAGAATGTTACCCTCACGCACCTTCTCACAAGAGGTAAGAGTGTAGTCGGCATCTTCACTGCCGTAGCTGATAACCTCATTTTTACAGTGTTGCTTAACTGTTTTGCTGAAGGGGTCGTCAATATTGATAATTGCCTTTTCGCACATGGGGAAAAGCTGAGTTTTCCAATAGGCGTATTCCTCAAAGCTTTCGTGCTCGTTAGTGCCTATATGATCGGGATAAAGGTTTGTAAACACACCTAAGGCAAAGTGTGTGCCATAGGTTCTGTGTGCTTTAAGACCCAAGGATGAAACCTCTATTGCAACGGCCTTGCAGCCGCCGTCAGCCATAAGGCGGAACATTTTCTGCAGCTCATAGGATTCGGGGGTGGTGTTCACCGTGGGCAGAACAACATCACCGTAGGAAGCACCCACAGTGCCGATAATTCCGGTTTTAATATTACCGCAATCAAGAACTGATTTTACAATGTGGGCTACCGTAGTTTTACCCTTTGTGCCCGTAATACCGATTACAGAAAGTTCCCTTGAGGGGTGGCGGAAAAAGTTACAGCTTATGTGTGCAAGTGCAGCCCTTGTGTCGCATACCCTTATAATAACGGCATCCTCACCGACCTCTATATCCTTTGAGCAAAGGAAAACACGGCTGCCCTTTCCGTAAGCGGAGGAAGCATACTTATGCCCGTCGGCAAAAGCACCTGGTAGGCAGACGAAAATAATGCCTTCTCCTGCCTTTCTTGAATCGTAGGCTATATCCTTTATTTCCTCATCTCTGAAATTCTGCGAGGTATAATCCAAATCCTTCAGTACTTCACAAAGTGTCATTGAACATCCTCCTGTTTCATAAGCATTTTCTTTCTTTTTACCTCAGCACGCTCAGCCTTATAGGCGGCCCTTCTTTCTTCCTTGCCCTTTCCGAAATATCCGACCTTGCGGAAGGCTTCAAGGAACATGGCAACAAAACAGCCGACTGTACCTACAATAAGGTCAATCATTGTATCTGTAAGGCCGTAGGCATAGGGAACCTGTCCGTGCTGCATAACAAAGCCGTAAAGGCGGTCCATAGTGAATTCATAAAACTCCCAGGCAACAAGAAGCGCAACACCGAAGCCGAGAGAGAACATTGCCTGAACGGAAACCTTTATGGGCCTTTCCTCACCCTGCATAATATCGGCTACCACAAAGGCACCCGTTGTTGCAAGAAAGCCTGCAAAGGCGTGTTCGGGAAGGTCAATGCCCGTGAAATCCGTTCTTGTGTTTAAAGTTGTACCCACAACACAGGCAAAGCAGATAAAAACGTTAAGCATTGTCTGCAGATATGAAGGCACCTTTGTTATAAAGGATTTTCCGCCGAACATCTGGAACATATCCCACAGATGAGTGAAAATAATTGCAAAGGTTGCCTGAATGAATTCTGATGTATATCCGTGCATCATTCCCCATACGCCCCAGATAAAAAGGGCAGCTCTGCAGACCCACCAGGTAATCTGCTCCGATTTAGAAAGAGAATTGATTGTTCTGAGCTTTTTCATTAGAAAGATTTTCCTTTCTTTAATGTGCATAGTCTTGTTTATTATAGCACAAATAAATTCCTTTGGCTATATATTAGCCCGAATTATTTAATAACAACCCAAAAAAGACAGTATTTTTCAAATTTTTTAACATATCAAAGCAAATATTTGTCATAAACATCTTGAAGTATAAGAAAAAATATACTATAATAGTAAAAAATTGTGCTCTATTTTATTCATAGAAAGGAAATGAGTCATGAATATCAAAGAATTTTTCAACGAAATCCCCAAGGAGATCAAGCAGGGCATTTCAATTGCTCTTGTTATTATTGTCCTTTTTACTTCCGGTAATCTTGTCGGCCTTGTAGTAAGAGGTGATAAGAGCACTGATGCTGCAGCAACAACTCAGACTGTTACTGAAGCTACAACTCAGTCCACAACAGCTCCCACAACTGCACCCACACAGGCTCCCACTCAGGCACCTGCAACAACAACTGCAGCTCCCTCAGGCGACACAAGCACAACTGCTCCTTCAGCAGATGCAACCACAACAACAGCAGCTCCCTCCACAGGTGCTCCCACCTCAAAGGAAGATATCGTTAAGCTTTACTGTGAAGCATACAACAAGGTTTCCGAGGCTTCATCAGTTACAAGAACCTATGACTACACTTCAAACTATAACAACATCGTTAATGTTAACGGTAACGAAAAGCTTAAGGATCTTGCAGGTACACTTATGACTAAGTTCATGGTTGAAAACACTGAGGCAGTTGCATCCGACCACGCATCACTTCCTCCCGTCGGCAGCACAACACTCAACATTGATCCTTCCCTTATTTCAAATGCAACCTGCACCGATAACGGTGACCACTACCTTGTAACTCTTTACTCAACAGGTACAGACGATAACTACGAAATTGACTCACAGCCCGGCACAGGCTCAGCAGGCTCAATCGGTCCTCTTCTCCGTGCAGAGGATGTTACAGGTGCAGCAGGCAGCATTGTTCAGTTTGAAGGCCTTCACTCATGGTATGCAACCGCTCAGGTTACTGCTAAGATTGACAAGGCAACAAGCAGAATTACAGAAATTGAATATAAGACTCCCTGTATTCTTCACTTTGACAGAGTTAAGGCTCTTGTAGTTGTTTCAATTGAAAACTGCGAAATCGGTCTTCTCTTCAACCAGAAGTACACAATTGCTTATTAATCAGCAGCTACATAAAAAGCTCTCCGCAGTTGGCGGGGAGCTTTTTTGATTATACAATCAACCTGCCTTTGGTGAAAAATCACCTTGCATTTTCTTAGTGCTGACCACCGCAATTCCCCATTTCATCAGCTCTCATCACTTTCTGATTATAAGGGTATTGCCATAACGGAAAAAATAGTATATAATGAAACAAATCGGAGAAAAAAAGGAGAACAAGCAATATGAAGAAGAAAAACAGAAAAAAATTAAATTATCAGAGGATCTGAAGCTTGCAATTTCCGTTGCCCTTGTTGCAGCTGTTATCGTCTTAGGCGGCAATGCTCTCGGTATTTTCGGTTCAAAGCCCGAAGAAGCACCTCAGGTTGAAGCAACAGTGTCACAGACCGCTCAGGCAACTCAGCAGGCAGCTCCTCAGACCACAGCTCCCGCTCCCTCAACAACAGCACCCACAACGGCTGCTCCCGCTCCGTCAGCTGATGCACAAACAACGGCTCCCTCCCCCTCCGCTGACACTCAGACAACAGCACCGTCAGCATCTTCAGAAAAAACCACTGCGGAAATTCTGGCTCTTTTCAATGAAAGTGCAAACAGAATCAAGGGTGAAGCAACAAAGGTTGTTAAAAATTATGAGTACCGCACAGTAAATACAGAGCATCTTGTAGTGCCCGACGCACTTCAGTCAACAGCAGAAGAGATGATGACCAAATTTATGGGTGATGACCTTGAGCCCATTGAATATGCAACTGCTGAGGAAATTGCCGCAGAATATATGGTGCCCGGTCAGAGCTATGTAAGTAAGCTCACAGAGGCTGATGTTAAAGAAGCTACCTGCACCGATAACGGCACAGAATATGAAATAAAAATCGTAGCTAACGATTACGCCAACCCCACAGCAGGTGTAGGCGTAGGAGCAGCCTTTGACGTTATTGAAACTGCTGAAATTTCACAGAAGACCTCAATGATTGAAAAATTCGACAGTAACTACTACAACTGCTTTGTAAGATGTAAGATTGACAAGGCAACAGGTAAAATGACCTGGTCAAACTACACCGTATCCGTTATTATTGACTGCAAGGCTAAAATTGTTAAGGTTTTTGACGTTAAGTGCGGCATGACCTTTGAAAAAGATTATACTATTACATACTGATAAAAAGGGGCTGTAAAAAAAGTGCAGACCGCATAAACCGTGATAAATAAAGGGCTTCTGAGGATTATTTAATCCAAAGAAGCCCTTTAAAGCATAAAAAACAAACAATAATTGCAAAAACTGCGTTTTTGCGGTTTATGCTATAAACAAACTTCGCCTCTCGACGTACCATTGTACGCCTTCGGGTAACCCAAAATAAAGCAAAAAGCTTTATTTTGGCTCAGTTTGTTCATTCTGCGCATTTTTTCACGCCCCTCAAAAAGGAGCTGTAAAAAACTTTCGTTTTTTTACAGCTCCTTTTTAAGTAGTAAGGAAATCCGTATTGCAGTAGGCTTTTTTCCTACATTACAAAATATATCGTTCCGGCTGTCCATTTTTTTTAAATGAATTGCCTGCGTAAACAGAGCGCTCCTCAGGTGCAAAAAAAATAAAGCCCCTTAAGGCTTCACAAATAAATTACAGCATAAATAGAAATAACCCCCGGACCGATGTTTCTTTACACATCTTTTATGGTCGGGGGGTTATTTCTGTGAACTCTTGATATCTAACATCTTTTTATTTACCTCTCTTTCTGCGGTTTTTGCCTTCGTTCTTTCATTCAACACCTTCTGTTTTTTTATATTTTTTTATCTATATCTTCAGTGTATGAATGTTTTTGAAGGCTGAAGGTTTTTCGGCTCATTTTTGTTTTTTTAACCCTTGTTATTAAAAGTGATTTTAAAGAACTTAAAGCTTTTTGTTTATTATTTTTTAACTCAGTTATAGGTTATACTCAGTTTTTTAAGGATTTAATCTGACTTTTGCTTTTTGTTCTTTTCTGCTTTTTTCTTTTTAAAGGTTTAATTATGAGCCTTTAAGATTTTACCTGTACATCGGTATCACCTTTCCCTTTCTGTGATTATAATATAGCACAAATTTATTCAACATTCAATATATAAATTGTATAAAGTTCACTATATATTATTTATGCAAAACACAGAAATTATATGCCTTTGGCTCAAAACCGTTGACAGCTTATATTGATATCTGATATGATAAATATGTTGGGCGTCTGAATTTGCTTAATTCAGACGCCCGATTTTTTATTCTGCCTTTGTGGTTTCTTTATTGTTTTTATCTGTTGTTGCGTTTTCGTTTGTTGCATCCTGATTTGTGACCTTACCGTCCTCAGCCTCATCGGTTACATTACCGTTTTCAGTAAGGTCATCACCAAGGTCACTGAGACCTGATGAAATTTCATCCATAAGAGTTGTGGCGTCATCCATCATTGAGGTCATATCGTCCTTGATTTCGTTACCTGCATTGTTACCGCAGGCGGCAAAAAGTGCCACAACAGAAATGAGCAATGCGGCGGCAATAATAAGTGAAAGAATTTTTTTCATAGTGAAAATCTCCTTTTAATATTGGTATTTTAAACTTATGATTATTATTGCCTGAATATTCATTTATATACAAATTACCCTTTTCACAAAAATAAAACAGTATATTTACCTTTTGCGGTTGACTTAATCTTCCTTGGGTGTTAAAATGAGATGTCGTATTTATTATTACAAAAAGGAGAAGAAAAAATGAGTACAAAAACCAAAAAGCCGCAGAATCCCTTGTGGCAGACCAATCCCGGCGAAAGAAAAAGCTACTATTCCTATTTCCTTGGCCAGAATATGATTTATAATATGCTCGCCGCATATCTTACAACCTTCCTTGTTTTTCAGGGAATAGACCCTCTTAAATCAGGTGCCGTTGTTATGGCTGTTAAGGTATGGGATGCAGTGAATGATGCCATTTTCGGTGTTATTTTTGATAAAATCAAATTCAAGAACGGACAGAAATATATTCCCTGGCTTAAAATCGCCTGCATACTTACACCTATTTCAACCGTTGCCGTATTTATTATGCCAAACGCATTAGGCGAAACTGTAAAGCTTATCTGGTTTGCCATTGCTTACATCTTATGGGATACAGCCTATACCATCTGTGATGTTCCCGCCTTCGGTATCATTACCTCAATGACAAGCAATGTTGAAGAAAGAAATACAATTCTTTCTCTCAAGGGCATCAGCGGCGGTGCAGGCTCAGCTATTTCAACCGTGCTTGTAACACTTTTCATCGGTCAGAAAATCAACATCGGCTACGGTCCTACATCTATTATCGTAGCAGTTGTTGCCGCTGCAACAATGTTCCCTGTATGCTATAAGTGTAATGAGAGAAACAAGTCTATTGACGAGGAGCAGTTTACCGTAAGAAGAATGCTCAAATATGTTGTCAGCAACAAGTATCTTCTCATCTATTACCTCGGATACATTTTCTATTCAGGTGCACAGACTTATAATTCACTTCATCTTCTTACCGCATATTACATTTTCGGCAATGAAACCGTTTCACTTGTAGTAGGTGCTGTTGCCATAGTTCCCCAGCTTATTATGGCTCTTCTTGTGCCGAAAATCATCAGAAAAATGGACAAAACAAAGCTGTTTATGATTTGCACTGTTGCTGCAGTCCTTTCTTCAATTCTTGTTGTTCCCGCAAAGAACAGCCTTGTTCTCTTTATCCTCGCCTTTACTCTCCGTTCAATTCCTCTCGGCGTTATCGGCGTTCTTTCCTTCACCTTTACCCCCGACTGTGCAGAATACGGTCAGTATAAAACAGGCACAGATGCAAAGGGCATTACCTTCGCTATCCAGACCTTTGCTGTTAAGCTTGCTGCCGCTATTTCAGGCTCTCTCGGCCTTATCCTTCTCGGCTTTTTCGACTTCAAAACAAAGTTTATGGTTGACGGTGTTGAAGCTGAGGTCAGCACCTTTGCCGACCTTCAGGCAATCGACGCTATTTCACAGCAGTCATCGGAAGCTCTCAACGGATTATGGTTCACTTACAATGTTGTGCCCATCATCGGCCTTGTAATTGCTCTTATTCTCTGGAGCTTCTATAAGCTCAACGATAAGGACGTTCAGGTTATGGCAGACCACAACGTTGGTAAAATCTCAAGAGAAGAAGCTGAAAGCCTTCTTTCAAGAAAATATTAAGCGCAGACCAAAGGAGCTGCTTGCGGAGCAGCTCCTTTTATTTTTTTATAAAATCTCTTGATTATTGCATTGCTTTATTGTATAATAGCACTCGTACATTCGCTGGAATAGCTCAGTTGGTAGAGCAGCGCATTCGTAATGCGCAGGTCGCGTGTTCGAGTCACGTTTCCAGCTCCAGAAAAGAAACACCTTTTGTCTACTGACAAAAGGTGTTTCTTTTCAACTAAGTGTGCCTTGCGGCACGATAAGCACACCTTCGGTGCGTGAAGCGATGCTTCGCATCGTGAAGTGCCTGCGGGCGTGAGTGGCACACTTAACTTCACATTGTGCGCAAGCACAATACTTCACAGAGGTATTGCCTCTGCTTCACTTGGCGAAGCCAAACTTCACTAATTATTGCGAATTATTAATTTATGTGATACAATAATCCTGGTTTGGAGGTGTCGCTATGTCTGAAAGCAAATTAAAAACACAATCTATGGATTTTGCTGTATCCGTCATTAATCTTGTCAAACATCTGAAAGAAAATCGTGAATCTATAATTTCAAATCAAATCGGTAGAAGCGGTACATCTATTGGTGCAAATATTCGTGAGGCACAGTATGCCCACAGTAAAGCTGATTTTATAGCAAAGCTCCAGATTGCTCTTAAAGAAGCAAATGAAACCGGGTATTGGCTTGAACTGCTTTTCAAAACAAATTATATAACTGAAACAGAATATAAACACCTTGATTCTGCTTGTACGAGTATTCGCGTTATGCTTATTTCATCCATTAACACTACAAAGGAGAATATAAAATGAAAATAAGGGAAAATAACAGGCGGTGATATTATGACTTTAAAGTTATTCTTTCAGGCATTGGTAAAATTTTTATCGGGTGTAATTCTTGTGGGGCTTCTTGTTTTTCTTCCCGCAGGCACTTTAAATTATTTTAACGGAATACTTTTCTCATTGGTACTCTTTGTACCCATATTCATTGCAGGTATTGTAATGATGCTTAAAAATCCTGAGCTTTTAAGAAAAAGGCTCGACGCCAAGGAAAAGCAGAAGGATCAGAGCCTTGTTATAAAGCTCAGCGGACTTATGTTTCTTATCGGGTTTATTCTGCCCGGTCTCGGATACCGCTTGGGGTGGTATATACTGCCCAAGGGTGTGAGCATAGCATTTTCTGTTGTTTTTCTTCTTTCTTACATAATGTTTGCCGAGGTAATGCGTGAAAACACCTACCTCAGCCGTACAATTGAGGTGCAGGAAAATCAAAAGGTTGTTGACACAGGTCTTTACGGCATTGTAAGGCACCCTATGTACACCGCTACCTTATTTTTGTTTCTGTCAATGCCCCTTGTTTTAGGCTCAGTTTATTCCTTTGCAGTTTTTCTTGTTTACCCCTTTATAATTGCAAAAAGAATCAAGGGCGAGGAGGAGCTTTTGGAAAAAGAGCTCGAGGGGTATAAGGAATATAAGAAGAAGGTTAAGTACAGACTTATACCGTTTGTGTGGTAAGACCTCGTAAGTAGTCAGTAGTAAGTGCTCCCTCTTTGAGGGAGCTGTCACGAAGTGACTGAGGGAGTAAAAAACCTGTCAGTGAAAAATCACTGACAGGTTTTGTTATACGCTTATATCCGCACTTTCAATTACAATCTCACTGTTATCAGCAGTTCTTACCTTAAGTCTGAAATCATCATCAATATCAACAAGAATTGCTTCATAGCTTTTATCTCCCTGAGTCACCCTTATCTTATCACCCCGCCACAAAAGGCGGTCAGAATAGCCCTTACGGAAGGTCTTTTCCCTGAGTCGGGGGTAGTAATAATAAAAGCCGTTGATTATTTCCGCAATAATGCGGTTTTTGGTGTCGGGCACGGAGTCACCGACAGTGCCTGCGATGCTTTTGATTTCCTCAGGGAAACCGCCTTCGGGTTCAGTTATATTTATACCGATGCCGAGAACGGACCACTCCACGGTTTTTCCGTCAGATGAAAAATGAGACTGAGTGAGAATACCCGAAACCTTGCGGTTTTCAATATATATATCGTTGACCCATTTTATGTTTGTTTTTCCGCCTGTGACCTTTTCAATAGCCTCTGCGGTGCACACTGCAGCCATAGCTGTAAGAAGGGTGCACTCCGAAGGGGAATAAGGAGGTCTTAAAAGAAAGCTCATATAAATGCCCGTGCCTTCGGGAGAATGGAAGCTTCTGCCTCTTGTGCCCCTGCCCTTCAATTGCTTTTCGGCAATAAGCAGGCTGATTTCTTTTTCTCCTTTCAGTGCACGTCTTTTCATTTCATCGTTGGTGGAATCAACAACATCAACTGCTTCAATTTTTATGCTTTGTGCATTCTCTGAAAGATATTTTCGTATTGCGTTTTCGTTGGCTTTTTGCATTTTAAGACACCTCCTCGAGACTTCGGGATTATTTTGTTTGCTGTGGAGCTTTTACTTGACCTATTATTAAACTTTTAATTATAGTCTTTCCTCAGTATCCGTTCGCTCATGCCGCTGTGGCATGAGCGGACGAAGTTAACTGAAAAAATATATTTGAAAATTTGATAAAAGGTTTAGTAAAACCACCTCGGCAATTTTAATCATTTTACCACATCAGAACTCCCAAAACAAGATATTTCCCTTTTAAACTTGACAAGGGCAAAGGATATGTATTATTATAAATAGTAATATTTCTCAACAGCTTATCTTTTTTCCAAGGATAAGAAAATTGAAAGGAGTAATTAAAATGCTTAAAAACACAGAAAAATCAATGGAAAAGCTTGTTGCCCTTTGCAAAGGCAGAGGCTTTGTTTATGCGGGCAGTGAGATATACGGCGGTCTTGCCAACACATGGGACTACGGTCCTTTAGGTGTTGAGCTTAAGAACAACATCAAAAAAGCCTGGCTTAAGAAGTTTGTTCAGGAAAACCCCTACAACGTAGGTCTTGACTCAGCTATTCTTATGAACCCCCAGACATGGGTAGCTTCAGGTCACCTCGGCGGCTTCTCCGACCCCCTTATGGACTGTAAGGAATGTAAAACCCGCCACAGAGCCGACAACCTTATTGAAAACTTTGACGGCACAAACGTTGCAGGCTGGTCCAATGATGAAATGAAAAATTACATAGATGAAAAGAACATTCCCTGTCCCGACTGCGGAAAGCACAATTTCACAGATATCCGTCAGTTCAACCTTATGTTCAAGACCTTCCAGGGCGTTAC
>JAXJQQ010000092.1:0-11739 GCA_036311065.1 Acutalibacteraceae bacterium
ATCCGTAAGGAGCTTGAATACATCGGCGGTGCTCTTGCTAATCCCAAGCGTCCCCTCGTTGCTATCCTCGGCGGTGCAAAGGTATCAGATAAGATCGGTGTTATCACAAACCTTATGGAAACAGTTGACACCCTTATCGTAGGCGGCGGTATGGCTTACACCTTCTTTGCTGCTAAGGGCTACAGCGTTGGTACTTCAATCTGCGAAGAAGATAAGATTGAAATGGCTAAGGAAATGATGGCTGCAGCAGAAGCTAAGGGCGTTAAGTTCCTTATCCCCGTTGATAACAGACTCGGTAAGGAATACGCAGAAGATACAGAAACAATGACCGTTGATTCAGACTCCATTCCCGACGACTGGATGGGTCTTGATATCGGTCCCAAAACAGAAAAGCTCTTTGCAGACGCTATCAAGGGAGCAGGTACAGTTATCTGGAACGGTCCCATGGGTGTTTCCGAATGGAAAAACTTTGCTAACGGCACAATTGCAGTTGCAACAGCTATTGCTGAAAGCGGCTCAATCTCCATCGTTGGCGGCGGTGACTCAGCAGCAGCAGTTCAGAAGCTCGGCTTTGCTGACAAGATGAGCCACATCTCAACAGGCGGCGGTGCTTCACTTGAATTCCTTGAAGGCAAGGACCTTCCCGGTGTTGTTGCACTTAACGACAAATAAGAGTAGTTAGTAGTCAGTAGTAAGGGCGGCTTCGCCGCTCTGCTTACTGTGAATGAATTCTATAAATATTAAAGGAGTAGTAAAAATGAATAAAGCTACACGTAAAGCAGTTATCGCAGGTAACTGGAAAATGAATATGACTCCCTCAAAGGCAAAGGCACTTATTGATGAAATGAAGCCCCTCGTTGAAGGTGCTGACTGTGAAGTTGTTCTTTGCGTTCCCTTTGTAGATATCCCCACAGCTATTGAAGCTGCTAAGGGCTCAAACATCAAAATCGGTGCTGAAAATGTTCACTTCAAGGCATCAGGTGCATACACCGGTGAAATCGCTGCTGATATGCTTACAGAGCTTGGCGTTGAATATGTTGTAATCGGCCACAGCGAAAGAAGACAGTACTTCGGTGAAACAGACCAGACTGTTAACCTTCGTACTCTTGCTGCTCTTAATGCAGGTCTTAAGCCCATCGTTTGTGTTGGTGAAACTCTTGAGCAGAGAGAGCTCGGATACACCGAAACTCTTCTTAAGTTCCAGACAAAGATGGCTCTTACAAACGTTACTGCTGACCAGCTTAAGGATGTTGTTATTGCTTACGAACCCGTATGGGCTATCGGTACAGGCGTAACTGCAACTGCTGACCAGGCTGACGAAGGCAACGGCTACTGCCGTGCTGCTATTGCAGAAGCTTACGGTGCTGACGTTGCTGAAACCGTTACAATTCAGTATGGCGGTTCAATGAACGCAGGTAACGCTGCAGAGCTTGTTGCAAAAACTAACGTTGACGGCGGTCTTATCGGCGGTGCATCACTCAAGGCTGCTGATTTCTCAGTTATCGTTAAAGCTGCTTCAGAACAGAAATAAGTGAAAAGGGCTCTATGAGCCCTTTTTTAATGGATAACCCCTCCGCCCTTCGGGCACCTCCCCTTTCAGGGTGAGGCAATAAAAGCTTCCAAGAAAGGAAAGATAAAAATGAAAAAACCTGTATTACTTTGTATTATGGACGGTTTCGGTAAGAATCCCTCCGATTACGGCAATGCAATTGTTGCCGCTGAAACTCCCAACCTTGATAAGATTATGAAGGAAAACCCCATGACCTTTATCGGTGCATCAGGTATGGACGTTGGTCTTCCCGACGGTCAGATGGGCAACAGTGAAGTAGGCCACACAAACATCGGTGCAGGCCGTGTTGTTTACCAGGAATTAACAAGAATCACAAAGAGCATCAAGGACGGTGACTTCTTCGAAAACGAAGCACTCAAGGGTGCTATGGAAAACTGCCTTAAGAACGGCTCAGCTCTTCACCTTATGGGTCTTATGAGCGACGGCGGCGTTCACTCACACAACACACATATGTATGCTATTGTTGAAATGGCTAAGAAGTACGGTGTTAAGAACGTATTCGTTCACTGCTTCCTTGACGGTCGTGACGTTCCCCCTGCTTCAGGTGCAGACTTTGTGCAGGAAACCTGTGACAAGCTCAAGGAAATCGGCCTTGGCAAGGTAGCTACCGTTATGGGCAGATACTACGCTATGGACCGTGACAACCGTTGGGACAGAGTAGGCAAGGCTTACGCTGCAATGGTTTACGGCGAAGGCATCAAGGCAGAATGCCCCGTTAAAGCTATCAGAGACAGCTACGAAACAATTGACGGTGACGGCAAAAACCTTACCGATGAATTCGTGCTTCCCACTGTTTGCGCAGAAAACGGAACAATCAGCGCAAATGACAGCGTTGTTTTCTTCAACTTCCGCCCCGACAGAGCAAGAGAAATCACAAGAACCTTTGTTGATGAGGATTTCTCAGGCTTTGAAAGAAAGAACGGCTTCTTCCCCCTTTACTATGTATGCATGACTCAGTATGATGCTACAATGCCCAACGTTCACGTTGCATTCAAGCCTCAGACTCTTGAAAACACCTTTGGTGAATACCTTTCAAAAATGGGTAAGACCCAGCTCAGAATTGCTGAAACAGAAAAGTATGCTCACGTAACCTTCTTCTTCAACGGTGGCGTTGAAAAGCAGTATGACGGTGAAGACAGAATCCTTGTTGAATCCCCCAAGGTTGCAACCTATGACCTTCAGCCCGAAATGAGTGCTTACGAAGTAACTGACAAGGTTGTTGAAGCAATCAAAACCGGCAAGTACGATGCTATCATCCTCAACTTCGCAAACTGCGATATGGTTGGCCACACCGGTATTTTTGCCGCTGCTAAGGCAGCAGTTGAAGCTGTTGACCAGTCAGTAGGCAAGGTTTACGATGCAGTTAAGGAAATGGACGGCGTTATGCTTATCACCGCTGACCACGGTAACGCTGACAAAATGTACGAAGAAGACGGCTCACCCTTCACTGCACACACCACCTTCCCCGTACCCTTTGTTGTTTGCGGTTATGAATGCGAGCTCCGTGAAGGCGGCAAGCTTTGCGACATTGCTCCCACAATGCTTAAGATTATGGGCCTTCAGCAGCCTGCTGAAATGGACGGAGAGAGCATTGTAAAATAATTCGGAAAGCGGATAACCCCTCAGTCACTTCGTGACAGCTCCCCTTTCAGGGTGAGCCACTGCAATGTGGCACCTTCGATGCTGTTGTAACGGAATTGCGCTGAACGAGATTTTATAACGGGTAGATTGTACCCGCTGAATTTACGGTAATAACCTATGAAGGACGCCCAAGGGCGTCCTTTTTACTGTTAACAAAAATTGCCCTGCAAGGCTTATCCTTGCAGGGCTATATTATTTTATTCTTTAGCGGGGAGCTTTGCAGAAAGTATATCGAGAAGCTGTCTGAACCAATTGATTATTGATTTAATGAATACAAAGAGCTTTGCATAGGGTGAATCGGGAGCATCCTGCTCCTTATCTGCCTCCCAGGCTTCTGTATGGCAGTTGTCTTCAGTCATCTTATAAGCGGTATCTGTTTCATCATCATAAACAATAAACTGTCCCCACTCAAAATCGTCAACTGTAAGCTGTCTGTCTGCTGTTGCAACATCATACATAATCTTCATTTCATAGCTTGTCCAGTTTGAGTGTGTTGCACCCTTATAGAACCATGTGTTATCCGGGAACATACAGGTTGAAGCGTCAATCTGCTTATCGGGTGAAATGTATTTTCCGAAGCCGCCGTCAATTCTCTGAGCAACGTATTCTGTGGGCAGCGGCTCATAAACTGTTGAGGTTGTTGCACCGTAGGAAGCTCTGTAAACTGAAGCAATCTGATCAGAAATCATTTCTGATGACTCACATACGGGAATCATCTGGCTGCCGTATTTTGCTATAATACCGAGATTTACGCCTGCATCCTTAATGCTCTGCATAATTTCGGGTATATTCTGACGGACAACCTTATCATAATTATCAAGCTTTTCAATAAGGCCTGCATATTCTTCACGTTTTTCACTGCCTTCTTCACCGAACACATATTCAATAGCAGTGTCGTAATCCTCGGCAGTAACAGTTGCCCAATAGTTAGGCCATGTAAAGAAGGTTGAAAGTGCAAGTGCTGAGGTTACACCTTCAATAACCTTATAATAAATATATTCCTTTGTAACTCCCTTAACAGCATCAAGCGCACCGCTTGCCGTAAGAAGGTCTACCGTTGCAAGAACAAAGCTGCCAACATCAAACAAATCGTAATTTGCACAGTCAATAAGAACTCTTTCAATTGCATTGCCGTCAAGCTTGAATTTACCGCTGATAGTTTCGCTGAGAACCTCTGAGCCGTAAGCAACACCGCCGTCAAAGGTAATACCGTGAATATCATCAAGACCGTATTTTGCAATATATGCGGTTACAATGTTTGTACCCAGGCAGGAAGCCATAATCGCAACTTTATCTGACCCGGTTGTTTTCTTGATTGTTTTTATGTAATCGTTGAATTCATCGGCTATATACAAGGGGTCCAGACGCCAGTCATAATTGAACCAATAGTCTTCCCATCTATAGAAGCCTCTGCCTATTTTTCTGTCCTCATTCTTTCTCGCATTCATATAATTTATGCGGGATTCGGAAAGGCCTGTTCCGTTAACGGGGTTACCGTTATTATCAAGCAGTGCGTCACCGAAAAGCTCTCCGATTTCCTTCTGAAGGTTATTGTAATAATTATCCCATTTATCAAAGGCTATACCTTCAATAAGAAAAGGCAGAAGAACATTGGCTATAGATTGATAAATTCCGCTGTCGTCTTCCTCTTCATCCTCATTCTTTTCAAGAAGACCTCTGAAATGCATAATTCTTTCGCCTTCACTGTTGTAAAGAGCTTCACCGTCGCCTGAAATACGGATAACGGGAATCTGACTTCTTGTTGCATTTGCATCAATTCCGGCAAAAGCCGTAACAGAGCAGGACATAACAAGAATCAAAGCAAGTATTACTGATATAAATTTCTTCATAATATCTCTCCTTAAGTTTTTCTACATCTTAATAATAATATCCGAATTTATTATATTTTTTAATAAATTGTGAATTTTATGTATTATTTGTTATCTATTTTTTGTTATTTTGTTTTAAAAGATACATAATATGCCGTTGTGTAGCATTATTTTTTGAAAAATCATACTAAATAAGCTTTTATAAACAAAAAATTAACAATTATATGCTAAAATGAAAATATTAAAATAAAAATGAACAGAAGGAAGGTTATTTTATGAACCTGCTTAAAAACAAAAAGTTCCTCATTGCAGTAAGCATCGCCCTTGTTGCTGCAATCATTTTCACCTCAGGCTTCGGAATCATCATAAATGTTACCGCAGGTGAAAAAATTGACGAAAAAGCCGTTGCTGAGCAATACAATGCTCAGAAGGTTACCTATGCCTCTCTCGGTGCAGGTATAACCGAAGATGCACTTGCAGCCGAGCTCGATGATTTCGACCGAATGCTTGCAGGTATACTTACAACAGTTAACATTGATACTCTTATTTATACCGACGCAGTTGCAACCCTTGTTACAAAATTCACGGCAGAGCTTACACAGAAAAGTCTTGACGGCATTAAATTCAAGGAGCTTAAAAAGAAGTTTCCTGCCGCTTATGATTACATTGAAGCTCAGAAGGCATCAGGCGTAACCTGGAACGGTATCGGCACAATTCCCTTCGGCATTACTGCCGGTGACAAGGATGCCTTTATAAAAGCCTGTGCCGCAGGTGCCGCACCTATGGGTGACAGCCTTTTAGAGGTTGTTCTTGCGGCTCCGTCATCTTATTATGATGCTCTTGTGCCTGCCCTTGAATCAACCCACACAGAAGAAATGCCCTCAATTTTCGGCTTTGTGGCAAAAACAGGCTTAAGCCGCAGCAAGAGAATTGAATTTATGGTTGAAAGAATCCTTGCGATTATCGACCCCATAAAGCAAGCTCCCCTTACTTACCTTTGCGGTATTCTTCCCGATTTTATTATTAACTACAACCGTGCCTGTGAGTTCATCAACGGTAATACAAAAATTACTGAAAAGGCAAAGCTCACAATGCCCACAATTGATTCCATAATTCAGAAGCTTATTTCCGCTCTCGGCATGACCGCACCTGCAATTGACTACGACTACCTTTCAAAAATGGGTACAGCAACAGTAGTAAAAAGCGGTTACTCAGGCGGTAAGCGTGTTCAGATTGACGGTGACAGAGAGGTTGTTTTTGCTTACCTTGCCGACTTCATAACAGATGTTCTGGTATACGGCAACAACTTCACAGTTGTTGATAAGATTCTCACTCAGGACCTTAAATCAGATGCAGTTCAGTCAAGCACCTTTGCTTCCGTTCTCACCTCAGCTCAGGCAAACTCAATGATTGCGGCTCTTATGGACATTCTCGCAAAGCTTAAGGTAAGACCGACGGTTGATGTAAACGCCGAAACCGAAAGCTATAACGCTGAGGAAAAAAACCACTCTTCAATGTTCAAATGGCCCGCAACTCAGGAAAATGTTAAAACCGTTCTTGACACTGTTGAAGCAAAGATAACTGAAGCTCTTGCAACAGCCGACATAGAAGGCCTCATCTTCTCCGACGGCTTTGCAACAACAATTGCAAAGCTTACTGCAAAGCTTTGCGGTAAGGAGCTTTCTGACCTTCCCTTTGCCGCACTTAAAAAGAGCTTCCCCGATGCATATAATTACATTGCAGCACTTAAAGCTGAAAACAAAACCTGGGCTGATGTTGAAGTAATCCCCTTCGGCATCACTCAGGGCAACAGAGAAATGTTTGTCAAGGCCTGTGCCGCCGGCTCAGAGCACTTTGGTGACGCCCTTGCCCTTTGCCTTATTGTGAATCCTCACGCCTACGACGAGGCTCTTGTTCCCCTTCTTGAATCCCTCCACACAGGACCTATGCCCACCCTTGAGCAGTTTGTTTCAGTTCAGGGTCTTGACGGAGCAAAAAGAATGGAGGACATAATCAATTTTGTTCTTACAATTATGGAGCCTGTTAAGGCTGCTCCCCTCACCTACCTTTGCGAAATTCTTCCCGACCTTATCAATTCTTATAATAAGGCAGCCGCAGTGATGGGTGCAAACCCTGTTCAACCCCTTCATCTGCCTGATGTTAACGGTCTTCTTAATGATATTGTGGGTACACTTGATATGAACCTTCCCGAATATGATTTCAGTGTATTCACAAAAATGGCAACTGCCGAAACCACCGAAAGCGGTGCTTATCCCGGTCACAGAACACAGTTGAGCGGTAACAGAGAGGTTGTGTTTATGGGCCTTGCAACATACCTTGTTCAGGTTGTAAGCTACGAAGGTAATCTTGCGGTTATTGCTGCCCTTCTTACCAACGTTCTCGGACTCGACAGCAGTATTATTACAACAATTACAGGACTTTTAGGATAAAAAACAAGAGGTTGCTAAGGCAACCTCTTATTTTTTATTATATATAACTAACAATGTACCGTCCTTAACTGAAACACTGCCTTCTTTTCCTATAAATTCATTGCTTACGCCCACAGGATTATTGCATCTGAGCGTAAAATCCTCAACGTTATATTTCATATTCCTTATTGTAACACCGCGGCTTTCATCGCAAAGTGAAAAAACAGAAGCGTAACCTGAGCATTCCTCGGAAAATGTCATTCCACTGTTTGAAAAAGCCGTCAGAACGGTGTTTTTGTGTATTATTGTACCTCTGCCCCCTTCTGAGCAGATAAGGCTTAAAAGCTGAATATTGGAGACGGTATGGTCAAAGCGTTCACCGCCGAGAGCACCGTAAATCACAAACTCGCTGTAGCCTCTTTTAAAGCCCTCTTTAACGGCAAGGGTCATATCCGTATCATCCTTTTCGCAGGGAGCAACAATTTTGTTTTCCTTATCAGGAATCTTGCCAAAGGAATCGAAGTCCCCCACAACAAGGTCACATTCACGCCCTAAAAGAGAAGAATATCTGTATCCTCCGTCGGCACAGATTATATAATCGGTTTCATCAGCCTTAAGGTCAGCCGGAAACACATCCCCTGCCCCGATAATATAGCATATATGAGCCATAATAACACCTCGCTTCTGCTTTTCAGTATACCACAAGGTGAAATATAATTCAATATCACAAAAAGGTCTTTACAAAATTGTGATTATAAATTAAAATAGGGAAAGAAACTTTTAAGGAGCATAAAATGAATATTCAGATTTACGGCACAGCAAAATGCTTTGACACTAAAAAGGCTCAGCGATATTTTAAAGAAAGAAACATTAAAATTCAGTTTGTTGACCTTTCTAAATTCGGTATGAGCAAGGGTGAATACAAATCAATAAAAACGGCCCTTAAGTGCTCACTTGACGAGCTTATAAACGAAAAAAGCAAAAAATACGATTCATCATTTATAAAGTATCTTGCCTCAGAGGAAGCAAAGGAAGAAAAGCTTTTGGAAAATCAGGAGCTTTTTAAAACTCCGATTGTACGCAACGGTAAAAAAGCAACCCTGGGCTACTGCCCCGATGAATGGAAAAAATGGGAGGAGGAAAAATAATGACTCAGGAAAAAATTGACAGAATCAACTTCCTTGCAAAAAAATCAAAGACTTCTGAAGGTCTTACGGAAGAAGAAAAGGCAGAGCAGGCGGTTCTCAGAAGAGAATATATTGACTCATTTAAAAGAAGCCTTGTCGGTCAGCTTGAAAACACCTATATAGTTGACGAAAAGGGCAACAAAACAAAGGTGCAGAGAAAAGGCAAAAAATAATCACCTGAGCGGAACAGTTTCCGTTCTTATATTTGTAGTATTCCCGAAGGCAGGCCTGCTTTCGGGTTTTTCTGTTTTCTCCGTAGGATGCAGGTGAATGTTATAAACCGTAAACACACTGCACAGTCCTATGGAATAATAAACAAAGCGGAAATTGCCGCTGTTATAATTCAGCTCCCCTTCTTTACTGTAAGCAGAAATATTATTAAGGCTCATTTTTTCAATAATCTCCTCTGCCTGCGTGTCACTGAACCAGGTATAAGCCATAAGGGAATTTTTTAATATTGAAAGAAAAAGCTTTTTTCTTGTTTCATTGACGGGACTTTTCTTCCCTTCTTCATCCACCTTGGAAACCGTAATCCGTACCTGCTCAATATAGCCCTTATCATCTGTTACAAGGCGCAGAAGAACTTCTTCATCGCCGATTGAAAAAGGTAATGACCAGATATTGTTTTCTGTTATGTAAGATGTAAGCTCAATTTTTTCATCTGCAGAATATTTATTGAAGTTATCCGTAAATCTGAGAACATTTATGAATTCTTCCTTTGAGCAGGCGGATATACTTCCCACAATAATACTAAGGCACATTATAAGAGCCGATATTTTTTTCATACTATCACCTTTTAGTATTATATTTTTGGGAGTGTATTATTATAACCATATTTGCCATGAAGCTTTTACCTGACCTATTATAAAATTTAAAGGAGTAATCCCTCAGTCACTTCGTGACAGCTTTCGCTCCGCGAACGGGCACCCTTTTGTCCCTTCGGGACATTTCCCCTAACAGGGGAATTACCTTTCAGAGTAGCCTTTGCAAGGGCTGTCTTCGGCACTATTTAAAAGGCATAAGCATATAGAACCGTACCGATAAATACATTTGATGTCAAGGTATATGGATGCCGTAGTCGTCAATCACCGGAAAACTCTTTATAAAAAAGTGTACAGCCAAAAAAATGACTGTACACCGGGTTTTATATATAGTTCTGTTACAGGCTGAAGCCTGCAGGAAGAAGATCGCTGAGAGTATATTCAAGATACTCCTCACCGTTTTTGCCTAAAAGTACGGTAAAATCTTCTGTGCAGAATTCCTTCATAACCTGACGGCATACACCGCAGGGTGGAAAATAATCCTTAAAGTCAAGGCTTTTACCGCCTACAACGGCTATTTTTGTAAACTCCCGTTCACCTTCGCTCACTGCCTTGAAAAAGGCTGTTCTTTCTGCACAGTTGGTAGGAGAATATGCCGCATTTTCTATATTGCAGCCAAGGTAAACCTTTCCGCTTTTGCAAAGCAGTGCCGCCCCGACGGTATAGCCCGAATATGGCACATATGCCGTTTTTGCTGCTGTTTTTGCTTTTTCTATAAGCTCAATGTCCGTCATTTTATCACTCCGTAATAATTTTATCCTTAAAGCTTTCACCCTTTATATCACCGTCAATACCGAATATATCTGCTATGGTTTTGCCGATATCAGCAAAGGTTTTTCTTGTGCCGAGATTTACGCTTTTTACCTTTTTGCCGTAAACGAGCAAGGGTACATATTCTCTTGAATGGTCTGTACTTTCCGTCAGAGGGTCGCAGCCGTGGTCGGCTGTTATCATAAGAATATCGTCATCCTTAAGCTGATTTATAAATCCTTCAAGCCACAAGTCGAATTCTGAAAGAGCCTTTGCATAGCCTTCTGCATTGTTTCTGTGTCCGTAGACCATATCAAAATCAACAAGGTTCACAAAGCAAAGACCGTTGAAATCATTCTTTTCCGCTTCAAGTGTTTTCTCCATACCGTCGGCATTTGATTTTGTGGGATTGCTTTCCTTCATTGATTTACCTGCAAAAATATCATAAATTTTGCCAATAGGAATAACATCAAAGCCATTATCGCTCATAAGGTCAATAAGCGTTGCTTCAGGCGGCACAAGGGAAAAATCGTGGCGATTTGACGTTCTTCTGAAATCGGGGTATTCACCCTCAAAGGGTCTTGCAATAACTCTGCCCACACCGTGGTCGCCATGAAGGATTTCTCTTGCGATACGGCAGTATTCATAAAGCTTTTCAGGCGGTACAAGCTTTTCGTGTGCCGCAATCTGAAAAACGCTGTCAGCCGAGGTATAAACTATAAGGTCACCGCTTTCAAGGTGCTGCTTGCCGTAATCCTCAATGACCTTTGTGCCGGAATAGGGCTTGTTGCAAAGCACTCCCCTGCCGGTTCTGCGGGAGAACTCCTTTAATATTTCATCGGGAAAGCCTTCAGGATAAGTCGGCATAGCCTTTTCGGAAATAATACCGCAGATTTCCCAGTGACCCGTTGTAGTGTCCTTGCCTTTGGATTTTTCGGCAAGTCTGCCGTAAGCACCCTCAGGGGCATTTTCTTTTTCGGCATAATCCACTCCGTCAATGTTAAAAAGACCGATTTTTTTCATATTCGGCACTGAAAAATCTTTTTGTAAACAGCAGGATTTTAAGGTGTTACTTCCCTCGTCGCCGTAAAGGGCACTGTCAGGCATTTCACCAATACCCACAGAGTCAAGTACAATAAGAAATACGCGTTTTATCATCATTTGCCCTCATCCATCTTAACTGCAGTTTCAAGGGCAATTTTCATCATATCCGTAAAGGTGTTCTGTCTTTCCTCAGCGGAGCAGGCTTCACCCGTGAAGGGAAGGTCGGACACGGTACAGATTGCAAGAGCCCTTTTCCCTGAGTGCATAGCATTAAGGTAAAGACCTGCCGCCTCCATTTCAACGGCAAGAGAGCCTGCCTTTGCCCATTTTTTCAGGCAGTCAGGGTCTGCATCGTAAAAGGTATCGGATGAAAAAAGGTTTCCCACCTTCATTTCCACACCGATTTCCTTTGCCGCTTCAACAGCCGCAGTGAGAAGCTCATAAGAGCAGGTCGGGGCAATATTACCG
>JAXJQQ010000093.1:0-10391 GCA_036311065.1 Acutalibacteraceae bacterium
ACAAAAAGTGTAATTATTATAAGAGCAATTATACTGCTTGTTACAACATCACCCTTGCTCATGGTAAGAATACTGCCGAACATATAGTTATATATATCAACATTCATTCCCGTGGTCATTGATGTTGCAAGAACACCGACAGCAAGAGAGCCTGTTGAAATAAGGGCTATTGCGGCATCTCCTTTTATTTTTCCGCTTTCACTCATTCTTAAAAGCAGAAAAGCCGCAACTACAACTATGGGCAAGGCAAAATATAAAGGTGCAACACTTGCGGCAGTTGCAATTGCCATTGCTCCGAAGGCAACATGGGAAAGCCCGTCACCAATCATTGAAAAGCGTTTGAGCACAAGGCTCACGCCTAAAAGAGCCGAGCAAAGTGAGATAAGAACACCGACGACAAGAGCTCTTACAAGAAACTGCTGGGAAAAAAGTAAAGTTAAAACATCATTCACTGTATTTACCTCCCGAATATTTCTTATATAAGTCACTCATAAAGTATTCTTCGGTAGTGCCGAAGAAGCTGCCCTGCTTTTTAAGATGAAGAATATGAGAAGCAAAGCTCATACCCGAATTAATATCATGAGTAATCATAACAACGGTAATTCCGTAGTCCTTATTAACCTTACGGATAAGCTCATAAAACTCAGCCGTTACTATTGGGTCAAGGCCCGTGACAGGCTCATCGAGAAGAAGAATTTTTTTGCCTGCACAAAGTGCTCTTGCAAGAAGCACTCTTTGCTGCTGACCGCCTGAAAGCTCACGGTAGCATTTATTTTTAAGTGGAAGAATATCCAGCTTTTTCATATTATCAAGGGCTGTTTTTTTATTTGCAGAAGAAAAGAAAATGCCCTTCTTTTCACTTATACAGCCTGAAAGCACAACCTCATACACGCTTGCAGGAAAGTCCTTCTGCACCGTTGTCTGCTGCGGAAGATAACCTATATCACCCCTGCCGACCTCTTTACCGAAATGAAGATGGCCCGAAGCGGTCTGTTTAAGTCCCAGCACTGCTTTAATAAGGGTACTCTTACCGCTTCCGTTTTCACCGACTATAATCAGATAATCGCCTTCGTTGACGGTAAAATTCAGGTCCTCAACAACGCTGTTGTTTTCATAGCTTAAATAAACATTTTTACAACTGATCAATGACATAATATTAACCCCGACAGCTCTCACAAATACCGTAAATAACGGTTTTTGAATTATCAATAATAAAATTATGATGCATACGGATATGCTCACCTACACCCGACATAAATTCACAGCCGAGATGAAACAGCCTTCCGCAGGAAGTGCACCGCAGATGAAGATGGCCCTCACAGTCAAGGCCGTCATCAATATACTGATATACACTGCTTTTACCGTCAAGGCTCTGTGATTTTCTGACCCTGCCCGTTTTAGAAAGATTTTCCAGATAACGGTACACTGTGGTTTTTCCGACAGGCGTACCTTCAGTTTTCAGTAGCGAAGCCACATCCTCGCAGGTGAACTGAATTTCAGGATTGCGGGTCAATACTTTTTCAATAAGCTTTTTTTGTTTTGTGTTATAGGTTATATCAGCCATTTTGCACCTCAAAATTGAAAATGAATTTCAATTTCAGATTATACATAAAATATTTTTTATTGTCAACAGAAATTTACTGTTGAAAACAATTTTTTTCTGTGGTAATATAACATAAAAGGAGGAATGTTTATGCTCAGATTCTTTAATTTTCTGACTCAGGAAACAACTGAGGCTATAACCGATGCCACAACCACAAGTAACATTTTTCTTGATGAAAGCGGTCAGTTTGTTGACCCTTCCCAGGCTGTTGACAATGTTACATCCTGGTGGGAGGAACTTGACCTTATTAACAAGATTATTGAAAAAGTGCCTACGCTCATAATTGCGGTTGTTGTTCTTGTTTTAGGTTTTTTTGCCGCAAGGCTTATTTCAAAGCTTGTTGTAAAGGCTATGAAAGCTAAAAACGTTGACCCTTCCGTATATAACTTCATAAGAAGAATTGTTTCTGCCACAATAAAAGCTTTTGTAATTATGTCTGCCGTATCAATGTTCTTTGACCTGAGCTCCTTTGTTGCTGCCATAGGCGGTGCAGGACTTGCAGCAGGTCTTGGTCTTCAGGCGAGTGTTTCTCAGTTTGTCAGCGGTATACAGATTCTCATTAACCGCCCCTTCAAAAACGGTGACTTTGTTGAGGTTAACGGCGTTTCAGGCAACGTTACGGATATAAGATTTATGGATACTGTTATTACAACAGTTGACAACAAGAGAGTTATTATCCCTAACTCACATATTACATCAAATCATATTATAAATTATTCCGCAGAAGACAAGAGAATGCTTAACCTTATTTATTCCATCAGCTATTCCGATGATATTGCCAAGGCTAAAAATGTTATTCTTTCCGTCGCTGACAAAAACGAGCTCATTCTCAAGGATCCCGAAACAAAGGTATATGTTGATTCCCACGGTGCAAATTCCATTAACCTCGTTGCAAAGGTATGGTGCAATGTGGGTGATTACTGGCCTGTTTACTTCAGAATGCAGGAGGATATTAAAATTGCCTTTGACAATAATGGTATTTCCATCCCCTTCAATCAGCTTGATGTACATATTACTCAGTAAAATTAATCAGCCCTTTTACATTCAAAAGGGCTGATTTTTACATATTTGTGATACAAACTGTTAAAGTGCACAAAATATAGTATAAAAATGACTGTATAATTCTATCTGTCATTTGTTGTAAATCTATTGAAAAAATTGTAGAAAAAAGTAAAATATATATGTAAACTTTTGTATTTATACAGAATGAAAAAATGGGGGTAAAACAAAATGCCGACAACATCATTAACAGAATATCTTGATACCATTCCTCAGGGTCGCCTTGGCATCATTGCAATGAGAGGCTGCGAGGAGCTTGCAAAAAGAGTAAGTGATCAGATTGTTGAATGCCGAGGAAAATTTGACAAGGAACACAGCAACCTTCACCTTAAGGGCTATCACAGAGATTCATATATAATTGACGCAACCTTCCCGAGATTTTCAACAGGTGAAGGTAAGGGTGTTATCAACGAATCAATCAGAGGCTATGACCTTTTTATCATCTCTGACTGCTTCAATTACAGCGTAACCTACAAAATGTACAACCTTAAGGATGCTGACGGCAATCCCCTTCAGGTACCCATGAGTCCCGACGACCATTTTGCAGACCTTAAGAGAGTTATCTCAGCCTGTGCAGGTAAGGCAAAGAGAATCACAGTTATTATGCCGATGCTTTACGAAGGAAGACAGCACAGAAGAACCACCAGAGAATCTCTTGACTGTGCCCTTGCACTTCAGGAGCTTGAAAATATGGGTGTAAGCAACATTATTACCTTTGATGCACACGACCCCAGAATCCAGAACGCTATCAAAATCGGTTTTGAAAGTGTATCCCCCACTTATCAGATGATTAAGGCAATTGCAAAGAGCCTTAACAACGATATCAGGTTCACACCGGAAAACACAATGATGATTTCTCCCGACGAAGGCGGTATGGGCAGATGTGTTTATTATTCACAGGTGCTCGGCGTTCAGCTTGGTATGTTCTATAAGAGAAGAGACTTCTCAAAGATTGTTGACGGAAGAAACCCCATCGTTTCACACGAGTTCCTCGGTTCAGATGTTGAAGGCAAGGACGTTATAGTTGTTGACGATATGATTTCAAGCGGTGACTCAATGCTTGACGTTTGCCGTCAGCTCAAAAAGCTCAAGGCAAAAAGAATTTTCGTATTCTCATCCTTCGGCCTTTTCTCATCAGGTCTTGAACGCTTTGATGAAGCATTCAAGGAAGGCATATTTGATAAGATTTTCACAACTAACCTTATTTATCAAACACCTGAACTTCTTACAAAGGATTGGTACTATTCAGTTGATATGTCAAAATATGTTGCCCTTATTATTGACACCCTCAATCACGACAGATCAGTAAGCCCCTTCCTTAACCCCATTCAGAAAATCAACGCTTATATTGACCAGTACAAGCTTAAATAAAAACAAAAAAGTGAAAGCCGTTGCAAATCCTTTAAGGAATTGCAACGGCTTGTTTTTATAATATATCATCAACATTCATCAAAGGCTGCAAGCTGCGTTTAAGTATACCGTTCATATGCGCTATTGCAACACCGTAGTTCACAATGGGTACGCTTTGCTCACGGCATCCTTCCATTCTTGATTTCATCTCTTTTTCGTTAAGCATACAGCCTCCGCAGTGGACAACAAGACGGAATGATGTTAAATCCTCAGGGAATTCACCGCCGCTTGTAAAATGAAACTCAGGCTTACTTCCACTGAAATTCTCAATCCACTTAGGTATTTTAACAGTGCCGATATCATTACACTGTCTGTGATGGGTGCAGCCCTCACTTATAAGCACCTTATCACCGTCTTTGAGCTTTGACAGCACAGATGCTCCTTCAACAAGTGTATTAAGGTCGCCCTTATACCTTGCCATAAGGATTGAAAAAGATGTAAGAGGAATATCCTCGGGCACAAGCCCAGAAACCTTACCGAAGGCCTGCGAGTCAGTTATAACAAGCTGAGGCTTTTCCTTGAATGAAGACAGTGTTTGAGAAAGCTCAGAATCGCGGCAGGTAATTGCAATTGCCCCTGCATCAAGAATATCCCTTATGGTCATCTGCTGAGGCAGAATGAGTCTGCCCTTGGGGGCAGCTTTATCAATTGGAATTACAAGAACAACCTTATCTCCTGCCTTTAAAAGGTCACGGACTAAGGGGCGTTCTTTTTTATTTTTATCCGCGAGTCTTCCGATAAGCTCTTTAAGCTCGTTGATATTTTCGCCCTTAAGCGCACTTACATATATTTCGTTTTCTTTTGCAGGCTTTTCAGCTGAATGCAAATCAGATTTATTGAAGGCTATAATGTAAGGTATGTTTTTTTGCTCAAAATGCACTGTCAGGGCTTTTTCTGTATCAGTCAGCTCATTCTTTGCCGAATCCGTTACAAGAACGGCAATATCTGTTTTTGAAAGAATTTCCAGAGCTTTTTTGACCCTGAGCTCACCAAGGTCACCTTCATCATCAATACCGGGAGTATCAATAATCACAACGGGTCCCAAGGGTAAAAGCTCCATAGCCTTTTTTACAGGGTCGGTTGTTGTACCCTTAACATCGGAAACAACACTGAGAGACTGCCCCGTTACTGCATTCACAAGGCTTGACTTGCCTGCATTTCTCAGGCCGAAAAAGCCGATATGAAGTCTCTCACCAGATGGAGTGGAATTAAATGACATAATTTTCCCTCCTGTCAGAAACGGAAATCTCTGCGGTTTGAGTTTTTGATATCCTCAATATTCTGCTTTGCAATCTGCTTTACCTTATCCTTTGTGACCTTTTCAATTTCTTCGTCAATCATTTTAAAGCCGACCTCTTTGGTTTCCTCACTTGCATAGTCAACAAGATATTCAGTAAGAGTCATAAGGGCATTGGGATGACAGCAATTGATTATCTGACCATTTTTGCAAAGAGCCATAAAGCGGTCGCCCGTTCTGCCCTCACGATAGCAGGCGGTGCAGAAGGAAGGTATATGACCGTTTTCCATAAGCCATTTAACAACCTCGTCAAGTGTTCTCTGGTCGGAAACATCAAACTGCTCTGTATCGTGAGGTCTTTCTTCCTGAGTATAGCCACCTACGGAGGTTCTTGAGCCGCCGCTTACCTGAGAAACACCGAGACGCAGAAGCTTTGTTCTTACCTCTTCGGTTTCTCTTGTTGAAATAATCATACCCGTATAAGGAACAGCAAGACGAATACAAGCGGTTATTTTTTCAAATATTTCATCGGAAATTGAGTTATCAAAGGCGGTGGGGTCAATATCGTCAGCCTTTTTGATTCTGGGAACGCTTATAGTGTGAGGACCTACACCGTGAACTGCTTCAAGGTGTTCTGCATGCATAATAAGACCTGCAAACTCATATTTATAAAGCTCAAGGCCGAAAAGCACACCGAGACCTACATCATCAATGCCACCCTCCATAGCTCTGTCCATAGCCTCTGTATGATAATCGTAATCGTGCTTTGGTCCCGTGGGATGAAGCTTAAGATAGCTGTCCTTATGGTAGGTTTCCTGGAAAAGTATATATGTTCCTATTCCCGCATCCTTAAGCTTTCTGTAATTTTCAACGGTTGTTGCGGCTATATTTACGTTTACTCGTCTTATGTCACCGTTTTTGTGATGAACGCTGTAAATTGTTTTGATACATTCAAGAATATACTCAATGGGATTATTCTTCGGGTCCTCACCTGCCTCAATTGCAAGGCGTTTGTGTCCCATATCCTGAAGTGCGATAACCTCAGCCTTTACCTCCTCCTGAGTAAGTTTTTTTCTTGCAATATGCTTGTTTTTAAGGTGATAAGGACAGTAAACACAGCCGTTCACACAGTAATTTGAAAGGTAAAGAGGTGCAAAGATAACTATTCTGTTGCCATAAAAAGCAAGCTTGATTTCCTCTGCAATTTCGTATATCTTTTTAATTTTTTCTTCATCCTCACAGGCAAGAAGCACAGAAGCCTCTCTGTGAGTAAGACCGCTGCAGACCGTTCCCATATCTGTTTTCTTCGGCCTTGCCTTTTCAAGAATTTCATCAATCAGCTCAAAGTTATTCTTGTTTTTTTCAGCATATTCTAATGTCGCTCTGATTTCTTCGTCGTTTATGAATTCCTCTGCTTTGAGGGATTTAGGATTATACACAGCCATAATAATTTTCCTTTCTTCATATGTTATTTTTGATATCTCCACGGTCACACACTATTTCATAACCGATATCAGATATTAATTTTTTTAATTCAAAAAGCTTTTCAGCGGATTCTGCGCCCGTATTAAGCTTGTTATTATAAAGCTCATATTTATCCCTTGAAGATACGGGTGAAAGATTTGGCATTACAACATTCGCTCCGCTTAAAATCCCCTTTTCCCTGCCGTTTTTCATAATCGTGCCCAATGCTGTTGTTGACGGGAGAAGAATAGCCGGATGTATTATTCTTATTATGGAAAGAAGGTAACAGGTAAGCTCTGCTGTGCCTGCCTTTTCGTTTCTGAAGGGCGTATCTCTGTGGGGTATAAAGGGACCTATACCGCACATATCAGGCTTGAACTGTTCAATAAACTTCAGATCCGTTGCAATAGCTTTTGCCGTCTGATAAGGTGAGCCGACCATAAAACCGCAGCCGACCTGAAATCCGATTTGCTTAAGGTCATAAAGACATTTCATTCTGTTTTTTAAGGTAAGGTTTTCGGGATGAAGAGATGAATAGTGTCCTTCATCAGCCGTTTCATGCCTTAAAAGATATCTGTCGGTCCCTGAATCAAAAAGCTTCTGATACGACTCTCTGCTTCTTTCACCAAGAGAAAGAGTTACGGCACAGTCAGGGAATCTGTGCTTTATTTCTTTTATGAGAGAGCATAGATAACCGTCAGTGAAGTACCCGTCCTCACCGCCCTGAAGCACGAAGGTACGAAAGCCTGAATTATATCCGTATTCACAGCAGGAAAGTATTTCTTCCCTTGTCAGACGGTATCTTTGGCAATTACGGTTACTTTTTCTTATTCCGCAGTAATAACAGTCATTTTTGCATATGTTACTGATTTCAATAAGTCCGCGGATATATACGCTGTTGCCGTAAGCCTTTTTTCTGAGCCTTACCGCCTCATTACGGAGAATTTCCGCTGTTTCTTCACTAAAAGCTAAAACAAGCTGCTCGTATTCCGAAAGTGAAAGTGAACGGGTACTAACAAGCTTTTCTATTATGTTTTTAATGTTATTCTCCATTGCTTATCACACCTGAAAAAGCTGTTTTAACGCTTACACCCTGAAGCTTGCCGATTTTACCCGAAAGTGCTGATATAACATTCTGCGGTGCATCAATTGCAATGCTGATTATATTGATATTTCGCTGTCTGTAGGGTATACCCATTCTGCCGATTATGTATTCACCGTAAGAATGGAGAAGTGAGTTAAGCTCTTCAACGGTATCACCCTTTTCAACGATTATACTCATAACCGCTACACGAGTTTCCATATTTACCTCCAAAAAAATATTGCTGTACCGACAAAAAAGGGTACAGCAACAGAATTTTATAATAATACCATAATCTGCTATTAAATACTGTCACCTTATCCTCAGAGGGAAAATCCGTCTTTATGTCAGGTGAATATATTATACACTGATTTAACTGATAAATCAAGTATTATTCTTCTATAAGAGGTATTATACCTCCGATGTCACGCAAAGGGCCTTTATCAGTACAATTGTAGGTGAATCCGTGCTTTTGAAGAAATGCCGAAATCAAGGAAAAATCTCTGTGCTTTTCTATATCACCGAAAAACACAACCCCTTTTTTTGATATTTTACCCGATGCACCGCCGATAAAGCCATATCCGTGACCTGAAAGGAAAACATCTCCTTTACTTATAAGAAGGCAATCTATACCGTTTTCGGAGCATTTACGGTTAATTGATTCATCATCGGTTATTGCGGCATTTTCATTCAGAACAAGGGTGGAGCATTTGGCATAACCCTGCTTTACGGTAATTGATTTTTTTGCTGAAAGCAAATTCAAAGCATTTTTATCAGTATGCGCCGTATTACCCAAAACAAGTTCACCCATAACAGCAACATTGAGTCTTATATCATTGGGGTAACCGCCTTTGATTTCCTTTACCGTTTCGTATACAGAAAAGCCTGCTTTTTTAAGCTCTTCCTTCAGTTTTTTCTGCCTTTTATCAAGGATAATATTATTACTGCCCGTATGAAGAACAGCCATATCAGCGTGGAAGGAAACAGCGGGATCAATATCGGGATTTTCCTGATTCGATATAACCGAAATACCCTTTGATTTGAAGAAATCAACAACAGCTCCGTCCTTATCCGTGCAGATAAGAGCTTTAACCTTCCCTTCAGGAAGATTGGGAGAATTTATGATACTGCTCATAATACAATCGCCTCAAAAGCTTCTCTTATGGTTCTGACACCAACTACTTCAATCTCTTTTTTCAAGGCTGCAGAAACATTTTTATAGTTGCTTTTTGGTATAATACAACGCCTGAAGCCTAAGCGTGAAGCCTCCTTTATTCTTTGCTCACAATGGGATACACCGCGGATTTCACCGGCAAGTCCGATTTCACCAAAGGCAAGAACATCATCCTTTAAAGCATAATCCTTTAAAGAAGAAACAAGTGCCATTGCAATTGTAAGATCAAGAGCGGGTTCATCAAGCTTCATACCGCCTACAATATTTATGTAGGCATCCATATTGGAAAAATAGTAGCCTCCCCTTTTTTCAAGCACGGCAATAAGCATATTAAGACGGTTGAAATCAAAGCCGTTTGATATTCTTCGCGGATTGCCGAAGCCTGAGGTACATACAAGTCCCTGAATTTCGGCAAGAAGCGGTCTTGTGCCCTCCATAACGCAGGCAACACAGGAGCCGGGCGTGTTCTTAGGTCTGCCTGAAATCAGCATTTCAGATGGATTTTCAACCTCATGAAGACCTGTGTCAAACATTTCAAAAACACCGATTTCATTGGTTGAGCCGTAACGGTTTTTAACAGCACGGAGAATACGGAAGGACAGATTTCTTTCACCCTCAAAATAGAGAACGGCATCAACTATATGCTCAAGAACTTTTGGGCCTGCAATGTTACCATCCTTATTGACATGACCGACAATTATAATCGGTATTGAAAGGCTTTTTGCAGTACGCATAAGAATATTTGAGCTTTCCCTTACCTGAGTAACACAGCCGGGAGATGAGTTAAGCTCTGTAAAATTCATTGTCTGAATAGAATCCACAATAACGAGGTCAGGTGAGGTTGAATTAATGTGCTCACAAACCGCCTGAACATCGGTTTCACAAAGAATGAATAGATTTTCCGTATTTACCTTAAGGCGGTCTGCACGAAGCTTAATCTGACTGTATGACTCTTCTCCCGAAACATAAAGTATTTTAAGCTTTTTACCGAGGCACTGACAAATCTGAAGAAGGATTGTAGATTTACCGATGCCGGGATCACCGCTTAAAAGCACAAGTGAGCCTTTGACGATACCTCCCCCGAGAACTCTGTCAAGCTCCTTCATTCCCGTTTTATATCTGAGCTCATTATCAAAGCTGATATCCCCCAGTGCATAAGATGTTACACTGCGAACAGAAGCAGAAAGAGGCGAACCTCCTTTGACGGAAGCAACCTGCTTTACGCTTTCCTCCATTGTTGCCCATTCACCGCACTCGGGGCACTTACCGAGCCACTTTGGATTTTCGTATCCGCAGGATGAACAGATATATACAGTTTTAGACTTCTGAGCCATTTTCATTCTCCTTTTATATACTCACATAC
>JAXJQQ010000094.1:0-3330 GCA_036311065.1 Acutalibacteraceae bacterium
GCATTTTAGGTTCAATTCGCTCCTTCAAACGGCGGATTGCCGTGCGGTAGGAGTGAAATATGCTTTATTTAGTCATCCCGTTTTATACAAATCAGAGAATAACTGCTCATAATAGGACAAGCCATAAGAAGTCATCTGATGACGATTATGGAGGTTACTCATACCGTGCAGCCAAAACATCACTCTCTTATAGGGTGTGTTTTGGCTGTTTTGTTTTCTATGCAGTAATTGAATATCATTGCCGAGAGCCTCCGTACTCCAATTAAATTTAACAAAAATTTGATTGGAGGATGTTCGAATGAAAAAAACTTTAATTATTTTTTCTAATGTAAAGGTTTCCTTGACATTAGACGTGTATTATAAAAGCCGAGAAAGGGGGTGTCGGCTGTGAAAGAAAAACTAACTACATATGAAAGACGAGAAAATATCAAGTTGTTCTTAATTAAAGAAAAGGCTACAACTGCTCTTAGATTGTCTTTTATGTTCGATGTTTCAAGACAAACAATTATGAATGATATTGTTTTTCTCAGCAGTCGATTGCCCATAATCACCACCAAAGGAACCGGTGGAGGTATTTTTCTCAATTCGGATTTTGATGGTCCTAAAGAGTATTTAAACTCTGAAGAAGAACAGTTATTATTGAAGTTATGTGAAAAAGTAACATCTAAAGATAAGATGATTCTTTCTAACATAATTAACAAATTTTCTGTTCCTAAGGACAAATGAAATCTTTTTATGAACCTTGAAAAAGAAAGCGTGCAAGATAACGGCATTGCAGTATATGAGCATACGGATACATTCCGATAAATTTGAGCCGGGCAATGGGTACGCCATGACGATTTTGTTAAACAACCTTCATTTACCTTCTTTCTAAAGGTTGAAAATTCGAGCGAGAAATACCTGCATTGTAAAAGAGGTCTGCTACCTTGTGGCAAAGATGATTTATCGGCATAATGATACTTCTGCTTAGTTATAGTCCGAGCGTTTAAAGCGTCGCAGGCAATAAGAGCAGTCCGGGCGGTGCCGGGAAGGTGAAATTCCTATGGAGCAGTTACGCAAGCTGCCATCCGTTTTTGCTTTAATTATTGATATGGTTTGATGGTATTAAAAAAGGGATCGGTATGCATAGTCCCCCTAAAAATACAAATATAAGTATGTGTGCACCTGTTACTTTGTTGTATTGTGTATTGGTCCCTTTCTTAATGCTATCAAATCGGAATATTACAAACTATGATACACATAAAATGTAGAAAGGACGGTGTTGCTTTGTGGATGATAAGTATGTTGTGACTTGTGAAGATGATAATATCCAAAATGATAAAGAATTTATTCTTAACATTCAGAAGGCAATGCTTGTTACTTTGTTTGAGAGTAAAAAAATAAACCACTTTCAATACGAATACGCAATAGAATTGCTTGAAAAAAATTTTAGAAAGAAGTAATTTTTTTGCGAATATTTAATGCAGATGTTAAAATTTTATTGAAAGGAGTTGGTTTATAATGCTAAATGTAGCAGCATATTGTCGAGTTTCAACCGACAAAGACGATCAGGCAAACAGTTTTGAAAGTCAAAAGTTGTATTTTGAGGAATATATAAAAAGAAATCCTGAATGGGAACTTTATGAAATCTATGCAGATGAAGGCTTGACGGGTACAAGTACAAAAAAGAGAAAAGCTTTCAATAAAATGATTGCAGATGCACACTTAGGAAAATTTGACCTGATTATCACAAAAGAAGTAAGCAGATTCGCAAGAAACACCGTAGATACTCTGCAATATACAAGAGAATTAAAATCTCTAAATATTGGTGTTTACTTTGCTCTTGATAATATCGACACTCTTGCACCGGACGGAGAATTAAGACTTACAATCATGGCTTCGTTGGCTCAGGAAGAAAGCAGAAAAACATCTGAACGAGTTAAATGGGGACAAAAGCGACAAATGGAAAAAGGTGTTGTCTTTGGACGAGATATGCTTGGATATGATGTTGTAAACGGTGTTCTGCATCTCAATGAAGATGGAGCAGAGATTGTAAGATTGATATTTCATAAGTTTGCAATAGAGAAAAAAGGTACATACACCATAGCAAGAGAACTTCGTGAAGCAGGATATAAAACTATAACGGGAAATGCAATATGGACAAATACTGTTATTCTGAAGGTTCTGAGGAATGAAAAGTATTGTGGTGACCTTATTCAAAAGAAAACTTTTACTCCTGATTTTCTTACACATCAAAAAAAATACAATCGTGGTGAAGAAGATTTTGTTGTGTTAAGGGACCATCACGAACCTATTGTTTCAAGAGAACTTTGGGATATGGCACAATATGAACTTGATAAACGCTCACCGTCTGAAGAAATCAAATTAAGACATAGTAATCGTTATCCACTATCGGGAAAAATAGAATGTGGTTGTTGCGGAAACAGATTTGTGTCAAGAACGAAAAAAAGAAAAGACGGAAGCAGATATAAAGCTTGGCGATGCTATGAAGCAGCACAACATGGCTTGCCGAAAATTGATGCTGCAGGGAATCAAATCGGATGTAATGTTAATTCTCAAATTCGTGATGAAGATTTTATGCTTGCGATTCAGAAAGTTATTGAAAATTTGAAAGCAAACAGAAAAGTAATTTTAGATGGAGTCCTTGAAGTCTTGAAAATTGTATTCGATGCAGGAGAAAGTAAACAACTTGATGAAGATGCAATCAAAAAGAGAATTGAGAATCTTACATCTAAATCGGAAAGATTGCTTGATTTGTATTTGAGTGAGGATTTGACAAAAGAACAATATCGACAAAAGAAAGAGAGCTATGAAAAAGAGATTGCGGAGTTAAATTACTCTTTAACACAAAGCAATAAGGAGAAATACAACTCATACGATAGCGAACAGATAATTGCCGATGTGAAAGAATATCTGTCAGATTTACTCTATGCAAGAAAGCAAGACGATATATTTTATAAAACAATCATAGAAAAGATTGTAGTTTATGATAGGAAGCATTTTGATGTTTATTTAAATTTGCTCCCACACAGATGGAAAGTAGTGCTAAATTCAGCGTTAGAGCCGAATGACCTGTGTGGGAGCATTAAACACACGACATACCGATATCCGTAAGCAAGCCTTTTGTCATATCATTTGGCATGGTGTAACGCTGTGAAAGATACCTCAGTGATGCACCCAGTCCACCATTGGGACCGCCATACTGTGTGGCGACAATGTTGGCAAGACGTGGGTTTTTATGTTTTATCTTTATAGGGAATTCAAGAATTTTATTATATGAAAACATTACGCATTAGCCTCTCTTTCCCAAGGCCATGGGCCTTCAAGCCA
>JAXJQQ010000095.1:0-14445 GCA_036311065.1 Acutalibacteraceae bacterium
GTATATTAATATGGCAAAAGAGCTGGACGCTCAGCTTTTTGTTTATGATAAGGAAACCGGAAAATTTGTTATAGATACCATAGATGAAAATCCCGGTGAGCTTTCAAATTTTAAAAACAGAGAATTTAAAGATGGATATAGCTATGAGGATTTTGAAACCATGGAAAATGGATTTTCTTCGTTTAAGTCAATCTTCACAGATGAAGATTTGTATATCCATTATTCTACTCTTGAAGATTTCGACTGGGGTATTATGCTTGCCCGTTATGAAACTCAGGTATTTGAGGAAACTCATAAAATATCCCGCAATTTACTTATTTTTTTTGCTATAATCATTTTAATTATAGCAATTTATCTTGATCTGATATTAAGAAGCGAAAAAAACAGGGCAAAATTAAATTCAGAGTCTTCTGTTATCAGACATCTTCTTCTAGAAATAAACAGGCAACATGAAAATATAAATACCGCTTTAAAAAGAATAAAAGAATTTTCAAGCGCCCGTTCCTGTTTCTTTGCAGATACTGACGGAGAGGATTATTACTACATAAAGCCTTCCCTGAAGGATAAATGCTTATTTGGTGACGAAAGAAAATACTTTGTCAGTGAGCTTTTCAAGTATGCGGCAAACATTCACACAGATGATTCATCTACCGGATTTATGCAGATTATTCCCAACAATCACCTTTTAAAAACCAATCCGGAATTTTATCACTTTTTATTAAATCATGGCTTCAAAGATGTTTCTTTTGCAATTATTGCAGATAAAGACAACCATGTTAGTATCTTGGGTACGATTAACCCGAAGAAAAGTTCTGCCATCAGAAAGCTTGTGGGTGATGTTGTTGTTTGCTTTTCTATTGCCATATACAACAAAAAGCATCTTAACAAAACTGAGTTTGCTGCAACAACAGATTCTCTTACCGGAGCGTTAAACCGTGTTGCATATAAAAAAGATATTCTCGTTTTTGACGAAGAAAAACCGGAAGACTTTTCCTGCATTTATATTGATGTTAACGAACTTCATATCATGAACAATAAATATGGACACGCCGCGGGCGATGAAATGCTTATCTATATTGCAAATTCCTTAAAGGAAGTGTTCTATGGTCAGCACATTTACCGTATGGGCGGCGATGAATTTTTAGTGTTTGCTGAGAACTCCTCTCAGGATGATATAAAAAAAGGCATTGATATGCTGACTAAACAGCTTGAGTCGATGGATTACCATGTTGCAATTGGTGTGTCTTACAGAGCACAAAATACCAATACCGAAGAAATGGTAAGAGAAGCAGAAATCAGAATGTATGAAGCAAAAGCTCAGTATTACCAGAACAAAGAAAACAAGAGTGTTTCGGCAACTGATGCCACAGAGTACAACGTAATAAAAACAGGCATATGTGAAATAGATACGCTCTTGGATGTTATGAAGGATAGGTATAACGGTATTTACAGAGTTTCATTAAATACCGATGAAGCATGCCGAATTCTTATGCCTACATATCTAGGTTACAATGAGACAGAAAAGTCTTTTAAAGATATTTTTGCAAAATATGTGGAGGATATGGTTGATCCTGATTTTCATAGAGCTATGCTCAGCTTTATAAATTATGACGCCATAAAGCGTCAATTGGCGAAAGGAAACATACCCAAAATAACCTATAAAAAGGTCAACAGCGAAACGGTTGTACTAAGTGTATATTCATTTGCACCCACAGGTAAAGAAGTAGATAATACGCTGTGGGTATTTGAAAAAATTTAATATAAAGAGACATGAAAAAGAGATCAAGGAGAAAATAATGAGTCACACCATTGCACTTTTCAGCGAAGTAATTGTTTTAGTTTTTAATATACTGATTTTTATGAAACTTATGGTGCCTAAAAAGGAAAGCCCGATATATTATACTCTTATGTATGTTGGATCGGCAATTATTCTGATAACATTTTTTGCGTGTACATATTTCGGTATTTTACCCGAAGCACTGGGATCGTTTATATGTGTCACCATACCAACATTTATACTTTATTTTGCTTTGTCAAAGTATAAAGATTTTAGGTTTTTTGTTACATTCTGTTTTTTGGATACGATAACCTTTGCTATTGTTGCCATTTCAAGATGCATAGGAATTATCGGCGGAGAGATAACCGAGACAATTAGCTCTGTTTTAGTATGTACAATAATGTTTTTTGTTTATTTTAAGGGAAACGGTTATTTCAAACGTTACAGAGAGCTTATGTCTGCAGTTGAGGATGGATGGGGCATAACCGCTTTGTCAACAGCAATGATTTATATAATGTTTGTTCTGTCGGCTTCATATCCTGTACCTTTGATAAAAAGGCCGGAATACCTTCCTGTATATGTATTTATGGTTCTTACCGTACTGTCTTTTCATACCACATTTCTTATGAACTTGCTTCAGAAAAAACGATTGTCAATCTTGAATGAGCAATTAATTGAAGAAAAGAAATGGCATAAAATAGCGTATGTTGATGCCCTTACAGAAGTAAAAAACAAAATGGCATATATGGAGAATGTCAATAATCTGGAGAGAAATTTACCAAGAGACAGCAGGGTCTCTGTTATTATGATAGACATTGACAACTTTAAAAATGTCAATGATACAATGGGCCATAAGTCAGGAGATGAGCTTCTGAAAAATGTTGCTACTGCACTAAAAAGAAATTTTTTTGATTCGGGTTGTGTAGTTTATAGAGTGGGCGGTGATGAGTTTGTGGTTATAGCCTTGGATATTGATCCTGAATTTTTAAAATCAATTGTTGATAACATTAATGAAACAAAAGAGTTCACGGCACTTGGCTGCAGTGTATCTATAGGTTATTCAGATGTTGACCTGTATGAAAATAATGCATTTGAACGAGCATTAGCGAGAGCTGACGAAAAAATGTATCAAATGAAGGAAGAAAAACGGTATAAGAAAAAAAGTGTATTATAATATAAAATATTTGGCAAAACCGTTGAAAAGCGGTGACGCAAAGCAAAGAGGCTAAGGTTTTATACTATGCCAGTCCAGCTGCACTACTGAATTAACCTTATTAAGGTATATTTGTTGAGCAGCTTTTGTTTTATTATAGGAGAATAATATGAATATTGTAACAAGAGAGGAAAAGAAATTTTTAATAAATATTGATGAGTTTCGGGATAAATCTCATTATCTTGATATGCTTATGATACAAGATGAGCATAACGGAACAGACGGATACATAATAAGGTCCTTGTATTTTGATACGGTATATGATGATGATTTTTTCGAAAAGCTCGAAGGTGTTGAAACAAGGCGTAAGATCAGGCTTCGGATATATGACCCCAAAAGCGATTTTGCGATGCTTGAAATGAAGCAAAAACAAGGTGCTAATCAGAAAAAACGCTCGCTTCGTATGACAAAGGCAGATGCAGAGGAACTGATTAAAGGCAACTATGAGGTTTTATTAAAATATGAGGAAGATTTTGCAAAAGAGTGTTATGGACTTATGCACTACAGGTGCTATCGGCCAAAAACTATCGTTCAGTATAACCGAAAGGCATATATTGCAAAAGAAAATAAAATAAGAATTACTTTTGACAATAATATCATAGCGACTGAAAGTAATTTTGATTTGTTTTCTGAAAATCTTGTGATGTATCCGGTGCTTGATAAATTTAATGTCGTTTTAGAGGTAAAGTTCAATGGATTTTTGCTTGATTATATCAGGCAGTTTATAAATAGCATCAATAAAAGCGAACTGTCGGTCAGCAAATATGCTCTTGCAAGACAACAAAGCTATGCGGAGGTGTGATAATATGAAAAAATATTTTTGCTTATTTCTTATAATGATAATGCTTTCTCTCTCTTTTAATGTGAGTGCAAATTCTCTTCTCAGGGCAATCTGGCAGGATTCTGGCAATGTAGTAATTGTCTGTAATGATAATGCGGATGGCAAATATAAATTTTATAGAGCCAATACCATTGACGGAGAATATGAATATATCGGAGAATCAGATACAGATTCATTCAGGGATGATACGGCAAGTTATCCTGGCACATATTATTACAAGGTTTGTAAATATGATGTTTCAAATCAAAAGATCTATGAATCAAATCCCGTAAAGGCTGAAATTTCTCCGACGGAAATCTCAAAAGTCAGCGTGATTATGTATCATAACTTTGTGACTGAGGCAGATGTTAAATCAGGAGTGGAATTCGATGAATATTCCATTAATCCACAGGATTTTGAACAAGATTTAATATGGCTCAGGGATAACGGATATACAACAATCACATCAGATGATTTGCTAAGGCATCTTGAAGGAAAAAAATCGCTCCCGCAAAAGGCTGTTATAATCTCTATAGACGACGGCTCGCATGGAGTATATACAAATGCATATCCGCTTTTAAAAAAATATAAGATGAAAGCTGATTTTAATGTAATCGGAGCAAATATAGATTCAACATGGGAAACCCTGCATTCAGGAGGAACAAGAAATGGCGAAAGCGCTCCGTATTGTACATGGGAAGAGCTTACCGAAATGTCCGAAAGCGGAGAAATTAACATATGCTCACATACATACGGACTCCATGTTTATAATAAAGAAAAAAGAATCGGCATGAGTATGATGGAAAATGAAACAGCAGAAAATTTTGCTCAGACTGTAAAAAAGGATTATGAACTTTCCGTCAGTTGTATAGAAGGATGGACAGGAAAAAAGCCCGAAACAGTGGCTTATCCGTATTCAAAAAGAAGTGATGAGAGCGACGAACTTGTCCTTATGAATACAGGGTATAAAATCCTTATGGCAGGGGAGTGCGCAAGAGGCACTGCTGCAAATTATTTTGTAAAGGGATGCAATATTTCAAATCAGCTTATGCTTTTAAGCAGACCATGCAGAATGGAAGGAACTCCGATTGGTGCTTATCTTCAAAGAATAGATGAAAAAGACGGCAAAAATGGAGTAAATAAAAACATAGATTACTTTAAGGTACAAGACACTGATGAAATCGCATCGGATTATCAGGTTTTTGATGATGTTAAGGCAGTCGAGTGGTATTCGGGAAGTGTGTATTATTCGTACCTAAATGGCTTGATGAAGGGTGTTGGTGACAAAGAGTTTGCTCCCCAAAACAATATAAGCAGAGCGATGACAGCAACCCTTTTAAATAGACTCGCAGGAAATGATACTGCAAAATCAAACGACAGCTTTGCAGATGCAAATGGCTCAGAATGGTGGTATAGTTCAGCTCTATGGGCAAATGAAAACGCAATACTTAAAGCGCATGACGGCAAAAGCTTCAAGCCTGATGAGCCAATTAGCCGAGAGGCTCTTGCAAAGGCAGTGTATAACTGTGCAAAGTATCTGAAACTTGATATGGCTAAAAAAGCAGATATCACTATTTTCTCAGATTATGAAAACATATCCCAAGAGAACAGGGATGCAGTCAGCTGGACTGTGGCAAACGGAATTTTCAAAGGTAACGCCGACGGAACATTTAATCCTATCGGCAATGTAACAAGAGCCGAAATGTCTATGGTACTCAGAAATTGGCTCAACAAAGGAGAATAAAAAATGAGAAGTCAGATTTTTAATTTAATAAAAGACCAGTCAACGCTCACCTGGGAGCAGATTGCGTCAAATATTATAGCTGCGGGTATTTTGGGTTTTTTGATTTTCATATCCTATATGATTTCCCATCGCGGAACAATTTACAGTAAAAAATTTAATGTATCGCTTGTTGTTTTAACAGTCCTTACCTCAATGGTTATGACAGTTATTGGAAACAATGTAGCACTTTCTCTTGGTATGGTCGGTGCTCTTTCAATTGTTCGTTTCAGAACGGCTATCAAGGATTCGAGAGATACAGTATACATATTCTGGACAATTATTGTGGGTATTTGCTGCGGTGTAGGTGACTTTGTTGTTGCAGGCATCGGAAGTGCATTCGTATTTATTCTTTTTCTCATATTGGGTGCAATCAAGAATAATAACCGTATGCTTGTGATTATCAGAGGCGACAGAACAAAAGAATCTCAGATACAAGGCGTGATGTTTAAGTTCTTCGGCGCAAAAGCGGTACTCAGAGTAAAAAATTCAACAACAGACTCTATTGAATTTATTTATGAAATTACTGCAAAGCTCCTATCTCAGGCAGAAAGAAAAAACAACATCGGTATCTGTGATGAGATTTATAAAATCGGCAATATCCAGTATGTTAATACTGTAATGCAAAATGACGAGGTTTCGAACTGATTGATTTTAACGAAGATTTAAGGAGGTGCCGGGGTGAAATATAAAATAATAGGAATATCTGTTACAGCCTTGGTGCTGATCACGGTACTTTGTATAAGTTTTATTATGCCGGAAGATAACGGCACAAGATACATAGAGCATATTATGGCAGAAGAAAAAACACCCTGCACATCTCATACAGATGACGCACTTTGCACACATCTGCCTATTGTAAGCATAAACACAAATGGACTAGAAATTCCTGGTAAACCCATATATGATGAAGAATATAATGTAATCGACTATACTATAGCTCAAGATGGAACCTCTACCATAAAATCAACTGTCAATGTTGTTAATAATGAAAAATCATATAATCATTTAACCGACAATTCCACCGATATGGGCACAGCTTTAATCAGAGTCAGAGGCCATTCTTCGAGACGATTTGAAAAAGCAAATTATTTAATTAAGTTCATAAATGCTGATGCAACCAATAACGACCAGAATTTTCTTAGTATGGATGCCCACCACGAATGGGCGCTCCACGGACCGTATCTTGACAAAACGCTCATTCGTAATTATATGTGGTATAATATTGCGGGCGAGATAATGGATTATAGCCCGAATGTGCGGTTTTGCGAGCTTATTATAAACGGAGAATACAGAGGGCTTTATCTTGCAATAGAAATGATAACCGCAGGAAAAGAAGGCGCAAGGCTTAATCTTGAGGTGAATAAAAAGGATAATACCTTTTCGGGTTATGCACTTCGTCTTGATTGGGGCGATACCACAGAAGATAAAAAGCTTTATCCTTTCACAAATTATACAACCCGGGCAAAAACTCAACATGAGCTTGTCTATCCCGGTACACAGAATATGACACCTGAGCTTAAAGAAGCAATAAAAGACGAATTTTCGCTCTTTGAAAAAACTCTCTATTCCTATGACTACAACAACGAGAAGTATGGATACAAGAATTACATTGATATAGATTCATTTGTTGACTATTTTTTAATTAATGAATTCACTTGTAACTATGATGCAGGCTCTCTTTCAACTTATATATACAAAGATGTTGACGGCAAATACAGGATGTGTGTGTGGGACTTTAATTCCGCCTGCGATATGTATCAGGAAGATTCAATGCCGATAGATGATTTCAAATTGAATTCGAGTCTTTATTTTCAGATGCTCTTCATGGATAATGAATTCACTGACAAAGTTGTCAAGAGGTATCACGAACTGAGAGAGACAGTATTCAGCGAAGAATATCTTATGGGATTTATTGATGATACTATCGAATATTTAAAACCCGCGATAGAGAGAAATTATGATAAATGGGGTTATACATTAAGTGCTGAATATGACCTTTTGCATCCGTCAGAAAGAAATCTAAGGACATACGAAGAGTATATAGGGCAACTAAAAGATTTTATAAGAAAAAGAATTGACTTTATGGACGAAAATATAGAGTCACTCAAGCAATACAGCGCAGAATCAAGAACTAAAAAATATAACGAAGTATCAGATTGATAAAAATAGGAGGGACAGGTTTTGAAAAAGTTTATTATTATAATATCTATTATTATACTTGTACTCCTTGCATTAGATTGGCTTTATTTTTATGAAGGTGTGTATCTTGATTTAGGTAAAGAAAAGCCCATAGAATATTTTATGAAGGTAGACGGAGAAGAAATATATATGAAAAAGGGCGACAGTTTTGAACCCTTTGAAATTCGCGGTGTCAACCTGGGGTCGGGACTTCCGGGTGAGTGGGCAACTTCTTTTGCCATTGACGAAGAGACTTATTTAAGATGGTTTAAATATATCCAGGATATGGGTGCAAACACAATCAGAGTTTATACAATTCAAAACGATACTTTTTATGATGCGTTTTACGAATATAATAAGAATAACGAAAGTCCTCTTTATATGATGCACGGTGTATGGGTTAACGACTATATTCAAAATTCTCATCGTGATGCTTACAGCGAGGAATTTTACGATACCTTCCTCGATAACAGTAAAATAATGGTTGATGTTATTCATGGCGAAAGAAAGCTCAATTTAGGCAGAGTGGCAAGTGCGGGACATGGAACATATAAAAACGATATATCCGATTGGGTTATCGGATATATTTTAGGTGTTGAATGGGATGACCTTACCGTAGCATACACAGACGATTTGTATGAGGGCAAAGAGGGATATTCTTCTTATCAGGGAAAGTTTATGTACACATCACCTGATGCTTCGCCATTTGAAACTATGCTGACTATGGTGGGCGACAAGGTTATAGAATATGAAACAAATCGCTATGGAGAGCAACGCCTTGTAGCGTTTTCAAACTGGCCCACAACCGATCCGTTTGAATATCCTGAGCTTATTAAAGACCACTTTATGAAGTGTGCATATGTGAATGTTGAGCATATAAAAACAACTGATGCATTTATTCCGGGACAGTTTGCATCGTATCACGTATATCCGTATTATCCTGATTATTTAAGCTTTTCGGACGACTGGGCTCAATTTGGTATTGGAGAAAAAGGAAAATACTTTGATGCTCACGGACGCTTAAATACATATAAAGCATATCTGACTATGCTCACAAATCACCACTCTGTTCCTGTTGTTATATCTGAATTTGGTGTATCTACAGGCAGAGGAATGGCACAGAGAGATCGAAACACCAACAGAAATCAGGGTAATACAGCAGAACATGAACAAGGACAAGCACTTATTGACTGCTGGAATGATATTAAACAATCAGGATGCAATGGTGGATGCATATTTACCTGGCAAGATGAGTGGTTTAAAAGAACTTGGAACACTATGTATGCAGTTGACTTGAAAAGGACTCCGTATTGGTCAGATTACCAGACAAACGAACAGTATTTTGGACTTCTGTCATTTGATCCAGGAAACGAAAAATCTGTCTGCTATGTAGATGGAGATGTGTCCGAGTGGACAGAAGAGGATAAGGTTATAAAAGGTTCTTGCGAACTTTCTTTAAAGTATGATGAAAAATTCGTATATTTCCTTGTAAAAAAAGAAAGTTTTAATTTTAAAAATGAAACTTTATATATCCCTCTTGATGTTACTCCAAAAAGCGGAAGTAACTACTGTAGCAACTACGGTTTGAAGTTTGACAGGGATTGTGATTTTGTTTTTGTGGTTAATGGAATAGATAACAGTCGTATTCTTGTTCAGGAAAGATATGAAGCACTAAGATCAACATATTCTCAAAATGTTGATAATTATGATACATATACTTCTGGGAATGTTCCCGATAAAAATTCTGCAAAATTTGTGCCTGTAAATATGATTTTACAAACTGCCACTGCGCTGATATATAATGATAACACAGCTACTGCAGAAATTTATGAAACAGGTAAACTTTTATATGGCAACGCAAATCCAAAAAGTGAGGAATTTAATTCTTTGGCAGATTTTTATGCAAACGGTGATTATATTGAAATTAAGATCCCGTGGCAAATCCTGAATTTTGCCGACCCGTCAAGAATGGAAATTCACGATGACTATTATGACGGAAATTATGGTGTTGAATATATTAATATTGATAAAATATATGCTGGAATTGGTATTGGAAACGAAAGAATTGAACTTAGTGAAATAAATCTTAAAGGTTGGGGAAATAAAGTAACATATCACGAAAGATTAAAAAGCTCATATTATATAATGCAGAATTTATGGAAGGAGGGTGCAATGAAATGAAAATAGAGATAATGATTTATACTTATATTGCAATTTGTGTAAGTATGATTTTATATAATATAATCTATGTTTTCATTTTAAAGCACAGAGAGCGTGCCCTTATTTCCGATTCAAAAAAAATGGGTGCTATTGTTTCAGAGCAGATAGAAGTTCTGAAAAATGGCGGTGAAATATCCGAAAAACATAAAAAATATCTTTTTCGTGAACTTGATAAAACATCAGGAATTACTGCTTTTGATAAAGCACTGGAAGGTATATTTGAAAAAGAGCCTATTCTAACCGAAAAGTATCTTGTGGACACTTTCTCTGTTTTTGAAAGCCTTACTCATAGATACATAAATAAGGATACTCTTAAAATTGCATATTTTCCATACATACTGCAAAAATACAACATCTTAAAGCACGATGAAGAAGGGAGACTTACGGATATTTTGCTTGAGTTGTTGCGGTCCGTAAATGTTTATTGCAGAGAAAATACACTGAAGGCAATTTACAGTATTAGAAGGTCCGAAATTGTTGTTTCGGCTCTTAAAGTTATTGATAAAAACTTGTCCTTTCATCACCCCAAGCTTATTTGTGACGGACTTTTAAACTTCAAAGGTGATAAAGAAAACTTAAAAGAAATGCTTTTTGAAAGCTTTAATGCATATTCCGCCGGAATGCAGCTTAATATTTTGAATTACTTCCGTTTTGGTAATATCCGCTGTGATAAAGAAATGTTAGAACTTTTAACAAGTGAAAAAGCAAACAACGAGCTTCGCTTTTCAGCAATCAGGTACTTTGAAAAATTCCCGAATGATGGGGCTGGGAGTGTTATTCAGGCGATTGCGGAAAATATGGAAGGGCGTACATGGGAATATCAGGCAATTGCATCTTCTGCGCTCAAGTCATATCCCGGGGATGTTACCTTCAGAATTTTAGTCAAAAACCTTTCAAGCTCTAATTGGCACATAAGGCAAAACAGTGCCATAAGCCTTGAAAAGCTTGGATATACATATCACGATCTTATCAGCGTTTTTGACGGCAATGACAGATATGCCAGAGAAATTATGCGCTATCGTCTTGACAGAAGAACCGCTGAAAGTGAGGCAATGAAAGTATAATGGAAATGGAAACAATTAAAAATATTTTCGATATTATCAGCGTCTTGTTTTTGGTGTACTTAATAGGATATTCAACCTTTTTGTTTTTGTCAGTAGTCGTAGGAGCATCAACCCTATATAAAAAGAAAATGCAGGATAGACTTATGAATAAGTTTACCGATAATTACTTCGTTCCTATAACAATTGTAGTTCCTGCATATAACGAGGAGGTAACGGTTGTCCAGACAGTAAAATCTCTGCTTTCCCTTGATTACAGACTTTATGAAATTGTGGTAGTGGATGACGGCTCAAAGGATGAAACTTCAAGGATGATGATAGAAGGGTATAATATGCATCCCGTAAGACGACCTCTGCACAGAAGTATCCCGTGTCAGCCTGAGGAGTTTATCTATGAATCCCACGAACAAAAGGTCCCACTAACGCTAATCCGAAAGAAAAACGGCGGCAAGGCAGATGCACTTAATATGGGAATTAATGCGGCACAGTATCCTTATTTTATCTGTATGGATGCCGACTCTGTACTCCAATATGATTCTCTTCAAAAGCTTGTAGTTCCCGTTTTAGAGGAAGAAAATGTGGTTGCAGTTGGCGGAACAGTAAGACCTTGTAACGATGTTACCTTAAAAGACGGAAAAGTTGTAAAATACAGACTTCCCAAAAACATTCTTGCTTGTATGCAACTATTAGAATATGACCGTTCGTTCTTGGCATCAAGAATTTTGTTTGACCATTTCAACGGTTCGCTTATTATTTCCGGAGCATTTGGAATGTTTAAAAAGGAAACCGTAATTGCAGCAGGCGGTTATGACCACGGAACGATGGGAGAAGATATGGAGCTTGTTGTAAAGCTTCACAACTATTGCCTTACAAATCAGATTCCATATTCCATCAAATATGCAACCGATGCAGTTTGCTGGACACAGGTTCCTGAAAAATTAGGCGACTTAAAAAAGCAGAGAAAGCGTTGGCATCTTGGTCTTTTTCAGACAATGTGGAAGCATCGTAAAATGATGGCAAACCGCAAATACGGAGCCGTTGGCTTTATTTCATATACATACTTTCTCTTGTATGAACTTTTGTCGCCGTTTATCGAAGTTTTCGGCGTATTTACAATGATAATGGCGTTTTGTATTGACCTTTTGAATTTGCCGTTTATGCTCTTGTTTATGCTTATTTATGCGGCATATAATTCAATTCTGACGCTTACGGCATTCTTTTCAAGAATACAGACTATTGATTTGACGGTAACCTTCAAAGATTGTATGAAAGCCATAATGCTTTGTTTTTTTGAAGTAACAACGCTCAGGTTTATTATGGCGTTTGTAAGACTTACCGCATTCAAGGGCTACAAAAAGAAAAAACTTGATTGGGGACGTATCGAACGAAAGAAGATGAATATTTAACAAAGAATCGAGGTGATTGATAAAATGAGAAAATATGTGAGTGCAATATTCCTGCTGATTATTTTCTGCGTTCAGCCGGCATTTGCTGAAGTTTATACCACGGAGAAAACCGAGGGACTTGCAACCTGTGTTTATGTAGCGGGAAGTCCTGATAATTATCCAATCGAATTTTATGACGAGGAAAAAGACACATATTCAGGCATTATCCCTGATATGCTCACCGTCATCTCTGAACGCTCAGGTGTGGATTTTGCATATATCAATGGTAATAAAACAGATAAAATTACGATGGGCGAAAATTTGCAGGTCGAGATTGTTTCTTCTTCTGCAAATGACAGTAAACCTCCTTATTACAAGGATTATTTAGAGCTTGTGTCCTTTGAAAAAGACGGCAAAACCGTGAAATCCGGTCTTGTATTCACAAGTCTTGCAGATGATACTGTGATTTCAAAAATAAAAACTGCAGCGAACGGAATTTCAGAAGATATTAAAAGCGGAATCTTTCTTTCCTATGCGACAGAAAGCTCAAAAATAAATTATCTCCTGCTTTTTCTCACGCTTGGTATTTGTCTGATACTCATAGCTGCAATAATACTTTTGATTTTGCACATAGGGCGTATCCGCAAAGAACATTCCGCTGATAAACTGACAGATTCTGAAACAGGAATGGGAAATCTGCAATTTTTCAAGTATCATTTCAGGTACACCATAAGCGATATTTCAAGAAGCCTTTATCATATTGCATATATCATTTTAGACAGCAGTTACCTTCGTTCCTACCATGGCGACAGTTCGTTTGATGAGGTTTTAAAATACACAGCATCTGTTCTTGCTGAATATACAGGCGACAGAGAAATATCTGCACGAATTACAGAAAACGGTTTTGCCCTTGCGTACCAGTCTACAAATGATGAAGACGCTAAAAAAAGACTCAAAGAGGTTATGGATAAACTTAACAGCTTTGAGGGCGTGAAGGATAAAAGAAACAAGCTTGTTTTCCACGCAGCAGCCTATCACCTTGCATCGGCAGACAGAAATTGCGAAATATTGTTGTTTAACCTGAGAAAGAACTGTAACCGGATTTTCGGAACAGATAAGCAGACTATGTATTGCGACACACATTCTATGAATAGAATTCAGGAAGAAAAGAAGATTACAGAAAGCATCTTAAAGGGCTTTGAAAACAATGAATTTAAGATGTATTTGCAGTTTATTGTTGATAATAAAACTAAGAAAATTGTGTCAGCAGAAGCTCTTTCGAGATGGGATAGCAGTGAAAAAGGACTGATAGGTCCCGGAAAATATATTGAAAATATGGAACATTCAGGACTGATATCAAGACACGATTTTTATATGTTCGAACTTGCCTGTCGTCAGCTTGAAAAATGGAAAGGCACGGAATTTGAAAATGTAGCCTTGTCCTGCAATTTTACAAGAATTACGCTTTCTGAAGAAAACTTTATAGATAAACTCCTTATGATTTCAAATAGTTATTCCTTTGATAAAACTAAAATAGCTATAGAAATCACCGAGGATGCTATCGAAAAAGACAGAGAAACTGCAACAAAAAATGTGGTTCGTGCAAAAGAGCTTGGTTTTAGAATTTACCTTGATGACTTGGGAAGTGGTTACACATCCCTTGCAAATCTTTGCGACTACCCAATTGATGTTGTAAAAATTGACCGTGATATTTTGCTCAAAACCGAGCTTGAAAATGGCAAAAAATTATTTGCCGGTATAATCGCTCTTGCTCATAATATGGATATAAAAGTTATTTGCGAAGGTGTTGAAACAGAAGAGCAGAACGCACTTGTGTCAACTTCTGACTGCGATTATGTTCAGGGCTGGTATTATTCCAAAGCACTTCCTTTGGAGGAGTGCGAGGAATTTATAGATAAATATGAAAATCGGTGATTATTTAGCATAACAAAAATTATGTATATCCAAGCGATATACGCTTCATATAATATTTCATATACTACACTGA
>JAXJQQ010000096.1:0-7658 GCA_036311065.1 Acutalibacteraceae bacterium
CAAAAGAACATCTGTGTTCTAAAATAACACTCGTTAGAACATATATGTTCTGCAATTATTAAAAATCCTACATAAAGAAAGGAAGTATGTAAAATGTTTGAATTGGTAGGTATTCAGGAAGTCAATTTTAAAGATGACAAAGGCAATCAGATTGTGGGTAAGAAAATTCATTTTCTCACTGACCCTGACCCTTCTCAGAAGGAACACGGTTTTACAGGTAAAATTGCCGCTTCAAAATTTTTCGGTGCCGGTGCTATTATGCCTCCTGTTTTACAGTGCGGTAAGCATTATGAATTCCTTATGTCCTATACAGGCGGCACAGCTCCGAAGCTTACAGGCTTCAAAGAAGTAAAAGTATAACATCTAATCATCCTATTCAAATCAAGAGAGGGGAATAACATGAAGGTAATAAAGTTTATCACTGTTCTTATTGCTGTTGTTGTTCTCCTCTCGACCTCTATTCTTCCTGTAGGTGCTTCATCAGATGATACCATTCTTTATGGTATGACTCATGATGATATGCTTCAGTATGGTTATTTATATGAAGACGGAATTTATATGCTTCCCTCCGGTATTATTCCTCCTGAAGCTTATTTTCCTTCAACAATGGTAGTTAGTGACCCTAAATACCCCAATTTTGACCCTCGTAAGTTGCCCTGGATTGACGCTCCTAATGCAGTACAGGATATTATCACTATGGGCATTGAAGGAGCTGCTACAACAGACGTTAATTCATATAAAATGCCTTTTATCTGTATTCGTGTTAATTCTTCAGGTGTTACAGTTTATGCCGGTCTTAATTGCTTTTTAGGTTATGCTAATTCTTCGGGTAATTTACGTGTTTGTTTTGTTAAACCTGGTACTTCTGTTCGCATACCTAATAATTCTTATTGTTATACTGCTACCTTTAGTCAGTCTTATAAAGTTAAGTCTGATTGGCGTAAGTGTGAATATTCTTTTTGGGGTGATTCTGACAGTGTTTATACATACAGTTCTTCTACGTTGATTGCATCTTCTTATAATGTCGATTTATATTTGTATGGCGGTAATGCTTTTGTTGGTAATTTCACTTCTGCCACTGTTGGTTCCGGTAAAGGAATATCTTTTCCTGTTGATAATAATTTAGGTTTTACAAGTGGTCGTTTTATCACGAATCCTTCAGAATTTACAGAATTATATGTATCATCTTTCACACCTCCAACTCCTGAGGAATATGACCGTGAAACTCAAAAAGGTATATTAGACACTTTAAAATCTATACCTGATAAAATAGGTGGTTTTTTTGAAAATCTTAAAAATTACCTCTTATATTTTCAAGCTGAAAAGCCTGAGCATGTAAATCCTTTTGCCGGTATTCTTACTGATGTACAGAATTTTTTTAATTCACAAATTGAAGATACTTCCGACTTTAAGGATTCCCTTAATTCAACTTTTGAAAATGTAAGCACTTACATAAGTACTGGAAGCTCTGTTATTAATAAGCTTCTTGACGGTGTGCCTTTGCTCAATGCCTTTCTTATATTCTTTGTTGTTATAGCAGTTATTCGAAAGGTGGTAGGTCGTTAATGGTTTTGATATGGTGGTATATATCTGATTTTTTCGGATTTATATATGAAATGCTTTCAAGTGTAATAAGTTGGATTGTATCAATTATTACCTTGATAACATCTTGTGTCGGCTTTTTGATTAAGCTTGTTGGCGTTCTGCCTACAGCTTTTACAATAAGTTTTATTGCATTGATTGCAATATCTGTTATTTATAAAATTTTAGGACGGGAGTCAGGGAACTAATGGACGCTATTATTCAATCTATTGTTACTGTTTTTAACCTTTTGATTGATTCTAAACTTTTTGAAATTCCCATTCTCGTGTGGTTTTTAATTCCTCCCGTCATTGGTGTTGCTTTGAAATTTATAAGCGGAAAGAAGTAATTTTATGAAAAAAATAACTGCTTTTTTACTCGTTTTGATAATTATTACAGCTGCTACATGTTTTATGTCTTCAGCTGCATTTACATCTGATATACCTGATTATGTTGATTTAAGCGGGGGTGCTTGGTTTGAGGTTTACGATTCCGCTCTTGGGCGGTGCACGGTTGTCTTTCCGATTGAATTTAAAGACAATATCTTTGGTTTTAAGCTGTCTGGTGCTGGTCTTCCTACTGATATTGTTAACTTCTCAAATTCAACTGTCTACGGGACAGTCATTACTTCAGGCGGCTCACAGTATTCTTGCCGAGCTTCTCGATTCAGTTCAATTGAATATCAGATTACCTCATCATATAATCAATATGTTGCACTGAATCCAGATTTAATTTCATTGGGTAATTCTAATATGCTTTTCTTAACTGATGATGTAAATTATATCAATGATACTGTTCCTGATTATGAAAAATATATTCTTTTTATTCTTACATTTATCGGTTTTTGTGAATTTATCAGTGTTTGTTCTAATCTTGTTAGGAGGGGAAGACGATGAAAGATATTCTTATTGAGCTTTTGGGTCAGCCACCGATAGGTTTTGAATTTCTGTATTATTTATTCAGTTTTATTCTTGTTCTTGCCGGTGTTCTTATAATTTACAAGTGTGTATGTGCTTTTTGTGAATTCTTATTTTAATTCGGGAGGTAATAACTTATGATGACTGCTGCAGAAACTGCTGAGGGTATGAGTTCCTTACTTGGCTCTCTTATGACTACATTTTCTTCAATTTTTACAACTTGTTGGTCAATGATTGAAGGCAATTGGTTTTTACTTGCAAGTGTCGGTATTCCTTTAATTGCAGGTATTGTATTCGCTGTTGTATCCTGGTTTAAGGGGCGCGGCTAAATGAGTGTTTATGATTTTTTCAATGCCCTTATAAGGTTTATGGGTGATTTTATTTCTGAATTATTTAAGCATTTGCTTGCCTTTCCTCCTATATGGATTGTTTTATCTATTGTTTTTGGTGTCAGTGTTCTTGCTATTGTTTTCGGCATAATAAGGGGGCGTAAAATGTGACTTATGATAAATTATTTGCTGATTTAACTGCTGTTTCAGATTACTTTATCAAAGTTTTTACTAACCTTTATGTTTTTATTAATTCTCAACCTTTACTTGTTCTTGCTGTTTTTGTAACTATTTCTTTACCTGCTATATTTATAATTATTTCATTTTTTTCTGATTTATCTGATTCATCTGATGAAGTTACTGCAGAAGGATTTGCTATATATAGACGTATTAAAAACGTTAAGGTTAAGAAAGAAATTAAAGAAAAAAGGAAACAGTTTCACATTAACAAAAATTATGTCCGTTATCGTAATGGATATAATAATTCTTTTTATCAAAATTATGTTAAATCAACATCAACTGCTCGGGGTCCTGGCGCTAACATCGATGTAGTTTTTGATGATTAATAAAAAAATCTACGAAAGGAGTTTGCATTTATGGACGGTACTACAGTTGCTCTTGCTTCTCTCACATCAATCGCTTCAGGCATTGGTACAGCTGCCGAGTGGTTTTGGGGCGTTTTCACTGACCTCATAAACACTATTGCATCAAACGACCTTCTTCTTTGGCCGGTAATTCTTGCCATTGTTGCGGGTGCTGTCGGTCTTGCTATTAAACTTATTCGTAAGTTTGGTATTAAAGGCCGTAGATAAAATGAATGAAGCGACGGTTGCAGCGTGAGCTGCACCGACGCTTGTGCTGTTTATTTAATTTTTAATAAAGGAGGTAATTTATTATGACAGTTGCTGATGTTTTTACTGCCATGTCAACAGTGTATACAACACTTCTGACTATGTTTGGCTCAATTGTAACAACTATAACCGGTAATCCTCTGCTTTATGTTCCTGTACTTATTGCACTTCTCGGTGGTCTTGTTATGCTTGCAATCGGTGTAATTAAGAGACTTGGTGTACGCGGCGTAAGCTCTGCAGGTCGTAAACGCAGACGTAGATAATTTATCAAAAGGGGGTTAGGGGTAAATCTCCTTACCCCTTATTTTTATGAATATTTTTCAATCTTTATGTGATTTATTTGTATCTTTAATATCTTCTGTTTTATCACTTGATTTTATTTTATATTCTCTTACTGCTTTAATTGTTTTATGTCTTGTAATTTTTATTCTTAAGAAGGTGTTTTGATGTCTAAGCGGCTTGAAAGGGCATTTGATAAGTGTTCTTGTTGTATTGTAACAGGTGATAGGGGAGCCGGAAAAAGCTCTTTATTTGCCTATATTATTGATTATTTTCGTGATATAGGTTATGAGGTTTACTGTCAGTACCCTTATAAAGATTGTCTTCAGATACCTTTAGTTGAACATGTAGTTAACGGTGTTATTAAGCGTGATGTAAATAAAGAATGGCTTTATACAGCTAATTTATCTCATTCAGTAGTTCTTATTGATGAAGCTTCCACTGTTTGGCCTGCTCGTGGTTATTCTCGTTGGTCTGCTTCTGATGATGAATTCTTCAATTTTATCCGTAAAAATGATACTCGTTTATTTCTTGCTACACAGGCATACGATAAGCTTGACTTGAATGTTAAACGAGCATCAGATTACACTTATTATCTTACTTCCGGTATCTGGCATTTTACTCATATTGAAACATCTTACACTACACTTGCAAAGGTTGCTGATAAAAACACAGAAGTTGAAGGCAGATTGTTTAAGCAAGGTATGAGAAAAATATCATATGATATATGTGAAATACCCTGTGGTAACTATCTTTTTTGGCGTAAGCCCTGGTATAACAAATTTATATCAACTTATACATTTTATGAAAAACCTTTTATAAAAGTGCCTGCTTGGGAAGAAATAATTGATTTTGAAGAATTACAAGAAAAACAAGGATATATTGAAAATTCTGTCATTATCGACAAAATAAGAGACTTTTTACATAAACTAAAGGAACAACATAATAATATACAAATAATGTCTTTAAACGATAAAATTGACAAAAATAATGATACTGACTATTTTTATGACCAGTTAATTGATGATTTACTTGAAGAAGAAAAAGAAGAAGAGCAGGATTATTAACCCTGCTCAATGTCTTTCTTTATCAGTCCCACAATATATGAGTTAACACTTAAGCCTTTGCTCTGTGCGTGGTCTGATATCTTTTCTTTTTCGCCCATAGGCACTCTTATAACAATTCTTTCGAGTTTAGAGTGATATTTTTCTATGGCTTTCTTTTGTGCTTCCGTAGGCATATAATCAACTCCTTTTTTAAGGAATTTTATCATAAAAAAATATATATGTCAACCTATACAATTTACACAAATATATGTTGCCATATTTGGTGCATTTACCCATTGTTATATGGTGCCATATATGTTATAATGTATATGTCAGGTGTTGAGGGGGAGACCCCACCAAGAAAGGAAGTGAGGATAGATGTGCGATATGCCAAATCAAAATGATGTAATGCTTCAGTTAATAAATGACAGATTACGAGCTGAGAAGAAAGGCGTTTATTATGAGGTTCTGCATTACATAGAAAAGCTTTCAGGTTCTGAACAAATTCAGCTGCAAGACCTTTTTGAACGGCTTGAGGAATGGCTTGAAGAACGAGCCAAGGCATAAAAAAATAGTAGTTGTTTGAGTTTGCCGACCAACAACTACTAAGATGAATATTGTACAGTACAGGAGTATTCCTGACCACTGCTCTTGTATTGTACAACTTATTGAGAAAAAAGTCAAGTTTAATTTTAGAAAAGGTGATTATTACAATGACAAATGAAAATAAATCAAAATTGTTAATAAAATTTATTGTTTATTATACCCGTCCTTATGAAGCTCAATATCAACAGATACAAATAAAAAGATTGAATATTCGTGATGACGATTTAGATAGCATAGGAAGGCTTTTTGACGAAAATCAAGATTATGTTGTTGATTTTTTCATTGATAAAATAAGCAGGATATAATTATCCTGCTTTCATCTTCGGCTCTTCTCGGTTTGCTGAATTTTGCCCCTGTGCTTCCTTATTTGCCTTTCAAAGCTTCCTATACATCAACATAGCCTACACTTTTTGAAGCGGTATAAACGGCATAAGCGGCGCAATAACCTATAATCGTTGGAACAATTTTTTAAGCCCGAGCGGACTATTAAAAAACAACTTTACGGTGGTCTCCCTCGCGCACGCGTGCGTGCGCACGCGCGTACGCGCGTATTAAACTTGACTATAGACTCACAACTTGGACAAAACAACAAAATTTTATAATCTGTTGCAAAAATACGGGGTGGTGATTGTTATGTCGGACGTTTAGGTGTTTGCGATACCTATATGCATAGTAAAGCGTTTGTTGCTGGAACTCGTGTTGAGCATTATAAGTACCTCAGCCCTATTAGATGTGGTTACAGTAGGGGATACCGTATTGAGCGTAGGCAAGTGCTTCAGGATAAGCGTTCTGCTAACCTTCTTAGAGCACAGCGTACAGTACGTCAGATAATTTGGGCTAACATCGGCAACTATACGAAGTTTCTTACGCTTACTTATCGTGATACTGTTCTTGATTTTGAAACATTCAAATATAACTTTGCAGCGTTCAAGAAGTCTATGAGCCGTAAAGGGTATAAGTTGCAGTACCTTTATGTTCTTGAACGGCAGAAGGAAAGGGGAGAAAAGGAAGGCAATGAAGGTTGTTTGCATTGTCATTTGGTTGTTTTCAATGATGAATATATCCCTTATCAGACTATTCGTGAAGCCTGGCATTACGGGAATATAGATATTCATGTTCTTAAAGGTGTCCGCTATCAGGATAATCACAAATCTCATGAAAAAATAAATGATTTGGCTGCATATGTATCAAAGTACATTACTAAAGATACAGTTGCTTTACCCGGTAATAGATGTTTTTCATGTTCTGTTGGTCTTAACAGACCTGATACATACCGTGATGAATGTTATATGTGGAATGTTCCATATGGTCGTGAAGGTATTGATAATCCTGATACAGCTTCTTTATTTGAAAGATTAGAATATAGTACTAAATTTAAGTTTACTGTTTCTTCTACCTGGTCTTATGTTTCTAACGGTGAAGAAAAGCATAATACTTTGATTTATCGGCAAGGAGTTTTAGAAAATGCGCGATTTATATGATTTCATCTTTTTGGCATTTTGCACAGAAGAACAACGGCTTTCAGATTTACTTAATAAGGCTGAATATTCAATGCAAAAATATGATTATGAGCCTTCTTTGTTGCTTACATATCTGAAAAGACGTATAGAATACCGATATTTTAAGGATTTTATGACTAAATTGCTTAAAAGTATAAAATATTTTGACAACATCTGATAGGGCAAAATGCACAATAAACAACTATACAAAATAAATGTTTTATCTATTAAAGGGGATTTAAAATTATTTATTTAAGTCTGATGTAAAGCAAGAAGCATAAAATATATCAGACTTTTTCAAAAAAATAAAATATATTAATTAAATAATGTATGTTTTTTTTATTTTAATTTAAGCTAATATTTTTTTACAAAACTTAAATAAATATTTATCATAAATAGATTTTTTAAAAAAATAAATAAGCTATTCAATAAAAATCTTTCACGTATAATGCATCATTTAAAATGAATGCATTAAATGAAAATTAACTATATAAAATAATATTGACAAATTAAAAAATATTTTATATAGTTAATATTATAAATTATTAAA
>JAXJQQ010000097.1:0-7956 GCA_036311065.1 Acutalibacteraceae bacterium
CCTTTGGAGTTACCGCTTACGCTTGTGCTTGCGAGGCTTGGAGCGTTTAGCGGTTTTTCTTTTTTCTTTGATACTTAACACAAGAGCGATTGTTGCTACCGTGTTTGACCAAATCGTAAGAATAACTCCGACCCAATCTTTAGTTTCCGTTGTTCTCACCTCCTTGACTGTGATTAAATTATACCACACAAATGCGTGGAAGTCAAGCGTTTTTTAAAAATTTTCTTGACTTTTTTTATAAAATATTTTACAATGTCAAAACCATAGGAAACCACACAAACACACTCAAAAGCGTAGCAAAAGTGTAGCACAAAAAACGTGGGTTTCCTTGATAAATATAGCATCGTGACTATATTGAAGCTTGTCTTTTAATCAAGGTGTCCGGAGTTCGAATCTCCGATGGATCACCAATGAAAAATCCGTTCACGCAAGTGGGCGGATTTTTTGTTTATATTATTCATGCGTTGTAAAAAGCTGATTGAATAATACAAACCGATTGTTTTATATTATATTACTTTATAATGGGTTTTGTCAATAAAACAGCTTTATTTATATTTGTCAGTGTGATATAATATGTCCGTTAAGGCAGGTGACTTGTGTGTGATTACTCTTTGCAATAAGACTATTGATGAAAAATACATAAAAGAAAAGTTTACCTTTATTCCTGATTCTATGCGCTTTCGTGATGAGGAGCTTTATTCAGCTTCACGAAGATTTCTCAAGGATTTGGGACTTAAGGGTGATTATGTTGGCTGGAGTGAGATTGAAAATCCTTCCCCCGAACAGCTTGAACTTCTTTTTTCTAAAGCTAAAACAGAAAAAATGCGTATAAGGGGTACATATGAATTAACTCTGGGTCCTGAATATGAAAGCGAATGGTATGAAATTGAGGGTATGCCTCTTTCGTGGGCGGCTCAGCCTACGGAAAGGGAAAACTATGAAGACGGAGAAAAAAACTTTTATCTTTGCAATATCCGAGGCTATGCAATGCCTCACAATATTACCGTGACAAGCAGAACCTTATGTGATTTTTCCAGCTTCAGAGAGGATGTTAAGAAAGCTGTTATTGAAAAGGGGTTTACAGGAATTGAATTTTTGTGGATTCCCGATGTGGGCAGATTTGAAGCAAGGCAATATTACGAGGCTTTCCCAAAAGCTATGATTCCATGGTGCTATGAAAACATATATGACAGGTTGGATTATGATATAAAGGCGAAGGATTTTGAGCTTTTAAGTGAGAACTCACAAATCATAGCTAAAAATTGCAATGCTCTCACATTCAGTTTGCCTTTGGCTGTGGAAAGAGCACTTTTACCTGATTGTGATTTTGCAGGTATTTATTCTCATCTTACGCATAATCACAGACTGCTCACGAGAAAGCATTGCCGTGATTTTTTGATTGAAGAAGGCTTTCTTAAGCCAGAGCATTTTATTCCCGTTATCATAGTTGATAATATTACTGAAAAGGAGGCTAAGCCTTTACTAAAAATCAAAAGCGGAATATTTACTCCCGTGACTCAGAAGGTAAGGGATGAAATTGAAGCAAAATATCAAAAACACTGCCAAAAGATAAAACCGAAAAGAGTAACAACTGAGAAAACAGCTTTACAAGTACTCCGAAATGCTAAAAAAGAAAACGGTGAGTATTACGGCAAAAGAGCTTCCGAAAAGATTTTGAAGGATGTTCCCGATGAAAGACTTATACCCTACTATAAGATAGCAAACGGCGGCGTGCTTTCAGATGAATATACTTTTTTCAGCGTAAAGGAAGCTCAGGAAGAAACTACGGATTTTTGGAAGGAACAAGAGCTTGAAAATACGGATATAATACCTGAAAAGGCTGTTGTTTTTGCAGGTACGGCAGACGGTGAGCATATCCTTCTTTTCCCTGACGGCAAGGTTGTCAGATACCAAAGAGGTGAACGGGATTTTGCTTTTGAGTGGCCTGCCCCTGAACACTTTTTTGAAGAAGTTACAGAATGAAAAATGGGACTGTTGTTTTCAACAGTCCCATTTTGACCTTAATTTAACAAGTTTTGTGCTATATTTTGTGCAAAGAGTCAAAAACACAAAATATTGTGTTTTCATCTTGACTTAGTACTAAATAAGATATATTATATTAAAGGTTCGCCGATAATGGATATATTGATGTGAAAATGTAATATTTTTTGTTAAAACCACAATATTTTGTGGTTTTTATATTGACTAAACACAACATATCATATATAATTATACTCGACAACAATTTTTTTAAATATAGAAAGGAGACGATAATATGACAGTAATCAAAAGAGACGGTACAGTTGTGGAATTTGACCGCAGTAAAATCATTGTAGCACTTCAGAAGGCTAACGAAGCCGTAGCCGAGGAAGAGAGAATTACACAGAATCAGATGGAAGCAATTGCTGACTATATCACTGATAAGAAAAGAACAAGAATCCTTGTTGAGGATATTCAGGATATGGTTGAGCATAAATTGATGCAGCTTGATAAATTCGCTCTCGCTAAGGCTTATATTATCTACCGCTACAACAGAGCTCTTGTAAGAAAGGCAAATACTACCGACGAGTCAATTCTTTCCCTTATCAAAAACTCCAATAAGGATGTTATGGAAGAAAACTCAAACAAGGACGCAGTTATGGCTGCAACTCAGCGTGACCTTATTGCAGGTGAGGTTTCAAAGGACCTTACAAGAAGAATGCTCCTTCCCGAGCACATTTCCAAGGCTCACGATGAAGGTGCAATCCATTTCCATGATGCCGACTATTTCCTTCAGCCCATTTTCAACTGCTGCCTTATCAATATCGGTGATATGCTTGATAACGGCACCGTTATGAACTCAAAGCTTATTGAATCTCCTAAAAGCTTCCAGGTCGCTTGTAATATTATGACTCAGATTATCGCTTCCGTTGCCTGCAGTCAGTACGGCGGTCAGTCTGTTGATATAAGCCACCTCGGCAAGTACCTGAGAAAAAGCAAGGTTAAGTTTGTAAAGCACCTTACAGAAGCCTTTGGCAATGATTTCACAGAAGAGGAAATTCAGAAGATTGCTCTTGACAGACTTCAGGATGAGCTTCGTTCAGGTGTTCAGACTATCCAGTATCAGATTAACACCCTTATGACCACTAACGGTCAGTCTCCCTTTGTTACAATTTTCCTCAACCTTAAAAAGGATGACGAATACATTGAGGAAAATGCAATGATTATTGAGGAAATCCTCCGTCAGCGCTATGAGGGCATCAAAAACGAAAAGGGTGTTTATGTAACACCTGCATTCCCCAAGCTTGTTTATGTTCTTGACGAGCACAACTGCCTTAAGGGCGGTAAGTACGACTATATCACAAAGCTTGCCGTTAAGTGCTCTGCAAAAAGACTTTATCCCGACTATATTTCAGCTAAAAAGATGCGTGAAAATTATGAGGGCAATGTATTTTCACCCATGGGCTGCCGCTCATTCCTTTCTCCCTGGAAGGACGAAAACGGTGAATACAAGTTCGAGGGCCGTTTCAATCAGGGTGTAGTCTCCCTTAACCTTCCTCAGATAGGTATTTTAGCAAAGGGTGACGAAGAAAAATTCTGGCAGCTTCTTGAAGAAAGGCTTGACCTTTGCTTTGAGGCTCTTATGTGCCGCCATCACGCTCTTCACAACGTTATTTCCGATACAAGCCCCGTTCACTGGCAGTACGGTGCAATTGCAAGGCTCAACAAGGGCGAAACAATTGAAAAGTACCTTCATAACGGCTACAGCACAATTTCTCTGGGCTATATCGGTCTTTATGAGCTTACAAAGCTTGTAAAGGGCGTGAGTCACACTGAAAAGGAAGGCACAGAGTTTGCTCTTCGTGTTATGAAGTGCCTTCGTGAGCACTGCGAAAAGTGGAAGAAGGAAACAGGTCTCGGATTCGGCCTTTACGGTACACCTGCTGAGTCTCTCTGCTACCGTTTTGCAAGGGTGGATAAGGCTCGCTTCGGTACTATTGAAGATGTTACTGATAAGGGCTATTACACCAACTCCTACCATGTTGATGTTCGTGAGGATATTGATGCCTTCGCAAAGTTTACCTTCGAAAGTCAGTTCCAGACAATTTCCTCAGGCGGTGCAATTTCTTATGTTGAAATTCCCAATATGCGCCATAATCTTGAAGCCCTTGAAGAGGTTGTAAAGTTTATTTACGATAATATTCAGTATGCCGAATTCAACACCAAGAGTGACTATTGCCACGAATGCGGCTTTGACGGTGAAATCACTATCAACGAAAATCTTGAGTGGGAATGTCCCAACTGCGGCAACAAGGATCAGAGAAAAATGAATGTTACAAGAAGAACCTGCGGTTACCTTGGCGAAAATTTCTGGAATGTAGGTAAAACCAAGGAAATCAAGGCAAGAGTCCTTCACCTTTAATATATCAAATCCGGAACAGTGAAATCCGGAACGGAAGTAATTCCGGATTCCGAATTCCGAATTCATCGGAGATATGCTATGAACTACGCTACAATCAAGCCCTTTGATGTTGCAAACGGCCCCGGAGTCCGTGTATCCCTTTTTGTAAGCGGATGTACTCACCGTTGCAAAGGTTGCTTCAATGAAGAAGCATGGGATTTCAATTACGGTGAAGAATTTACCGAAAAACAGGAAAAGGAAATTCTTGAGGCTATGAAGCCCGATTATATCAAAGGCTTTTCCCTTCTCGGCGGTGAGCCCTTTGAACCGAGAAATCAGGCGGTCCTTGCACCTTTTCTTGAAAAAATAAAAAAAGAATATCCCGATAAGGATATCTGGTGCTACAGCGGATATGATTTTGAAAAGGATCTTCTTACGGGAAGACTCTGTGATTTCAGTATAACAGACCGTATGCTCAGTCAGATTGATATTCTTGTTGACGGTAAGTTTGTGGAGGAGCTTAAAAATCTGAAGCTCCGTTTTAAGGGGTCTGAGAATCAGCGAATTATTGACGTTAAAAAATCAAGAGAAGAAAACAGAGTTATACTCTGGGAGGGTGACACAAATGCAGTATGATGTAAGAATAAAAAAGTTAAGAGAAAATGCAATTGTACCTACCTACGGCACTGAATTTGCTGCAGGTGCTGACCTTTACGCTGCGGTTGAAGAAGCGGTTGAAATTGCACCGGGAGAGACAAAAATGATTCCTACGGGTCTTGCTTTTGAAATTCCCGCAGGCTTCGCCGGCTTTGTATATGCCAGAAGCGGACTCGCCTGCAAAAGAGGACTTGCACCCGCAAATAAGGTCGGTGTTATTGACAGTGACTACAGAGGCGAGGTTATGACAGCACTTCATAATCACGGTAAAGAAAATCAGACTATTGAGCCGGGAGAAAGAATTGCGCAGATGGTGATTGCTCCTTATATTGCGGCAAACTTCATCCTTTCCGACAGCCTTGACGATACAGAAAGAGGAGAGGGCGGCTTCGGTTCAACGGGTAGAAAATAATGAAATTCAAAGAAAAATCACGATTGAAAAAAACAGAATACAGTGAAAATAAAAAGCGTATGCGCGATGGATTTACTCATCACTGTAAAACCTTAGCAAAGGAAGGTCAGGTTGTATTCTTCGGCGACTCAATAACAGAGCTGCTTAATATAAGTGACTGGTATGGCGAATACTCCATTAAAAGCGGTCTGGAGCTTTATAACCGAGGTATAGGCGGAGATACCACTATCGGTCTTTATAAAAGAGTTGAGGAAAATGTACTTAGCATAAAGCCGAAAACGGTAGTGCTGCTCATAGGCACCAATGATCTCGGAATAGGCTTTGACGCAGAGTTCATCAGTAATAGTATGGAAAATATACTTAAGCTTTTCAAATCCGTATGCCCCGAATGCAGGGTTATTCTTCAGGCGGTTTATCCCGTTATTGAAGGCAAGGCGGGCAAGAGAAGGAATAAGGATATTCTTGAATTGAATGAAAAATATAAGATCCTTGCCGAAAAGTACGGTGCAGACTTTATTGATCTTACCGCTGTGCTCAGTGATGAAAACGGCAATCTTCGAAGTGAATATACCTATGACGGACTTCATCTCACAGCACAGGGCTATGCTGTCACGACAAAAGAAATCCGAAAAAATCTTGGCTGATAATAATTTCAAAAATATAGCGTCACACTTCAATTGAAGTGTGACGCTATTGTATTTTAAAAGCTGTAATTTATAAGAAATTCTCTGATTTCATCCTCGCTACCAGTAAGGCTACCCTGAACAATTTCAGGCTTGCCTCCGCCACGACCTGAAAATCTGCTGTTTAATTCTTTGCAAAGAGGTCTCAGGTCAACATTCTCACTTGCGATGCAATAGCGGTAGGAATCATTTTCTCCACAGAAGGAGGCTATGAATTCCTTTGCTTTAGGCATAAGTGAAATTGTGAAATCTGATAACAATTTGCCTTCAAGCATTTTATCAAAAACAATTATGCGGTTTTCCTCTTTGATGGAATTTGCTTTGCTTTCAAGAATCTGTCTGTTCAGACCGTTGATTTCATATTTAAGCTTTTCGTTTTCACCCTTAAGCCTTTCAACAGCTTCACCCGTTTCACCTTGCTTTGAGCAGGTGAGAACGGAAACCTTACGGTTTTCGTTGAGCTTGTGACGTATGTCCTGAAGTGCTCTTTCACCGCAAAGGATAGAAACTCTTGTGCCGCCCTTGTATTTTTCAAAGCTTACAACCTCAATAATACCGATTTCTCCTGTTCTTTTAACGTGGGGGGCACAGCAGGCACAGATATCAACACCGGGAATTTCAACAATTCTTACCTGACCTTCAATTTCAATTTTACTTCTGTATTTTATATCCTTAAGCTCTTCGTCACTGGGGAATAAAACCTTGATTTCAAGGTTATCCCATACGGCTTTATTGACAAGGTTTTCAACTTTACACATATCCTCTTCATTGAGCACACCGTCAAAGTCAAGGGTAACAATTTCACTTCCTAAATGGAAGCCTACATTGTTATAACCGTAAAGGGAATTGACAATTCCTGAGAAAATATGCTCACCTGTGTGCTGCTGCATATCGGAAAAACGCTTTTTCATATCAATTTTTCCACATATCAGACCCTCTTTTTGGAGGGTTTTAACATTTTCCTCAGAGTTTTCCACGAAATGTATTATATGTCCGTCAATAATTTGTACATTTTCCACATAGCAGTTTTCAAGCCATCCTCGGTCAGAAGTCTGACCGCCACCCTCAGGGAAGAAGGCTGTACGGTCAGTTTCAACACAGATTTTACCGTTTTCAACGTAAAGGTTAATGACTTTACATTGAAATTCTGAAAGATAGCTGTCTGCATCAAATAATTTTTCTGTCATGACAGTTCTCCTATAGATTTATTTAAGCTTATGAATGAAAAGTCCGCTTAAAAGCTTGGGCTCAAACCAGGTTGATTTCGGAGGCATAACCTGACCTGCGTCAGCAATGTCCATAAGCTCTGAAAGTGATGTGGGATACATTGAAAATGCAATTTTCATATCGGTTGAACATCTTCTTTCAAGCTCACTGAGACCTCTGATTCCGCCTACAAAATCAATTCGCTTATCTGTTCTCGGGTCATTTATTCCGAAAACGGGGGTAATGCAGTTGTTCTGAAGGATTGAAACGTCAAGGGACTCAACGGGGTCATTTTCATCAAATGTTCCTTCCTTGGCTGTGAGCTTATACCATTTACCGTCAAGGTACATACCGAAGGTGTGTCTTTCAATGGGTTTGTACTGTCCTTCACCTTCGTATAATTCAAGTGAGAATTTTTCACTCATCTTTTCCTTGAATTCTTCTTCCGTGTATCCGTTAAGGTCCTTCATAACACGGTTGTAGTCCATAATCTCAAGCTCATCCTTAGGGAAGGCAACAGCAAGGAAAAAGTTGAATTCCTCCTGACCTGTATATACGGGATTTTCTGCTCTTCTCTTTTCACCAACCTTTACTGCTGAAGCACAGCGGTGGTGCCC
>JAXJQQ010000098.1:0-22692 GCA_036311065.1 Acutalibacteraceae bacterium
ATTCACCGTCAAGAGTCCAGGGAACATCTTCATCGGGGGCATAAATTTTGATTTTGCTTGTTTTGAAAAAGATAATTTCCTTGCCGTCATAGTTCTGGCTTCTTACCTTGTGGAGAATATGGAAAAGGCGTGTCATTCTGATTTTCGGTACAAGAAGCACCTCAAAAACACCGTCGTTGAATTTGACCTGTTCCTTGGGAAGCTTGAAGAATCCGGCAACGGAAAGGGAGTTTGAAACAGCACCAAACATAAACTCGCCTTCAATAACACCGCCGTCGTGCTCAATTCTCATTTTTGTGGGGTGAATATCAGCAACCTCAGGAACTGCAGCAGCAATATAAGCAGCGTGGCCGAACTTATTCTTATATTTCTGAGGTGTGGCATAGGAAGCCCTTGAAAAAGCACCGAAGGAAGCAACATATGTAAAGCAGCGGTTGTTGAAAAGACCTACGTCATAGTCGTTGGTGTGACCGCCGATTATAAGGTCAGTGGCCTCTTTAATACCGGAGGGGATACCGAGAGAGGTTGCAAGGTCATTTGTTGTACCTGTGGGAATATATCCGATGGGTACACGCTTGGGCATATCCATAACGCCGTTGATGGTTTCGTTAAGTGTACCGTCACCGCCGCAGCAGACTACCATATCCTTGCCGTCGAGCTCACGCTTTACAATATTTGTTGCGTCACCCTGACAGGTTGTAGGGTGAATGGCAAATTCATAATCATTTTTTGAAAATTTATCAACAATCTCAAATGTACCTGCTCTGGACTTTGTTTTACCTGCACAGGGGTTAACAATAAGCAGGGCTTTTTTCTTTTTATCAGCCATAATAATACCATAGCCTTTCTTTCAGTTGGTAAGAAATTCTTTGTAATGATTTTAACACTCACAAAACACAAAGTCAAATAAAAGTTTTGTTAATTTACAGTTTAGTGAAGATTAAGTTAAAATATAACAGCTTTGGCCTTAAATTATGAAAGGGCTGTAAAGGGAGGATTTTTAATAATTCCAAAAAGAAATATTAGTGCAAGTTATACAAAAATCACAACCGATATTAATATGTTTTGACCAAAAGAGAGAAACGGATTTTTTTGCGGAAAAAGTGTTGATTTTTGAAAAATTATCGTGTATTATATGTGTGTACTCAAGAGAGAGTACAACGAAAGAGCGACAAACGCTCAACTTAATTTGCTTACTCCTCTATAATGTTTTCTTCATATTTTCTCCTTTTAAAAGCACTCGGTTTCTCCCCGGGTGTTTTTAATTTTTACCTGAAAATTTATTGACTTTACTTTTATAGAAGAGTATTTTTATTATATTAAAAAGAAAGGCAGGGGCAGGGAATGAAAAAGGCAATTGTAATAGGCTGTCCCGGGTCGGGGAAGACGACGTTTTCGGAAAAACTGAGTAAAATTACCGGTCTACCGTTGTATTACCTTGATGCTATATGGCACAAGCCTGACAAAACGCACATTCCCAGAGAAGAGTTTGACAAAAGAATAACCGAAATCTTTTCTGAGCCTGAGTGGATAATCGACGGCAATTATAAAAGAACAATAGAAATGCGGCTTAAGGAATGTGATACGGTTTTTCTGTTTGATTTGCCTGTGGAAATTTGTTTACAGGGTGTTACTGAGCGTATCGGAAAGGGCAGATATGATTTGCCGTGGATTGAAACAGAACCTGACCCTGAATTCATAAAATTTATTGAAGAGTTTCCGAAGGATACCTTACCTTATATATACGGATTGATTGATAAATACAAATCAGAAAAGCAAGTGATAATTTTTAAATCAAGAGAACAAGCGGACGAATATCTTCTTTCCTACCTTGATTATTAAAAATAATTGTTTTATAATAAACCAAGAGGTGATAATAATGGCAAAGGATTTATGCGAAAGCTGTGCATACTTCGACTACGACGAGGAATATGACGAATATTATTGCTCGGTGAATCTTGACGAGGATGAAATGGAAAAATATATGTCAGGCAATATGGATTCCTGCCATTATTACAGTGCCTATGATGAATATAAAATAGTAAGAAAACAGAACTGAGGAACAGTAGCGATGATTGAGAATGACAATTACAGAATTTTCAAGGCATATATGTCCAATGATGAATATATTGTATGGAAGGGCAAGCCCGGAAAAGGAAAACTTTTTAAAGCTGAAGATATTTTTCTTATTCCATTCAGCATCATATGGTGTGGAGGAGCATTGGTCTGGACATCAATTGCCATATCTGAAAAGATCTTTACTTTTATACTTATTGGAATATTTTTTTCAACTGTAGGGTTGTATATATCTGTTGGACGCTATATTCACAAAATTTATAGACGCAAAAATACAAGGTACATAATAACGAACAAAAAAGTACTTATCTGTTACAAAAACAAAATATCTACACTTAATCGAAGTTGTATTTTTCAGATGAATATGAAAACATATAAAAACGGAAGCGGAAATATAACTTTTGAAGATAATCAGCCTTTTTCAAAAAACGAGGATGGTTTTTTGGATTTTTTAAGTGAAAAGGTTTCATTACAAAACATTCCTGAAGTTTATTCGGTTTATAAAATATTAATCGAAAAGCCGCAATAAAGAAAAAGAGGAGCAATAATATGAAAAGTCTTAAATATTTATATAAAATCGGAAGAGGCCCTTCATCCTCCCACACAATGGGTCCCGATAAGGCAGCAAGGTACTTTAAAAATGCCCACCCCGATGCAGATTCCTATAAAGTGATTCTTTACGGCTCACTTTCGAGCACGGGCAAGGGTCATAAAACCGATGAAGCAATCCTTGATATTTTTGAGGGTGATGAAATTGACCTCGTTTTCGGAGATGGTGAAACAGCAAGCCTTCCTCACGAAAACACAATGGAATTCTATGCATATAAAAACGGTGAGCAGGTTGGCTTTGACAGAATTATGTCCGTCGGCGGAGGTGCTATAGTTATTGAGGGCAAGCCTGAACTTGACGAGGAGGATGTTTATCCTCTCAGAACCTTCGGTCAGATAGCTGATTATTGCAGCTGCCACAATATGAGACTGTGGGAGTATGTGGAAAAGTATGAGGGTGAGGAAATCTGGAATTACCTTCACGAAATATGGAAGGCTATGAAAAATGCCGTGAATGCGGGGCTTTCCACAAGGGGTGTGCTTGACGGCGGACTCGGTGTTGAAAGAAAGGCACAGTACCTTTATAATCAGAGCCATATTGACGAGAGCGAGATTACAAAGGAAAACCGACTTGTGTGTGCTTATGCCTTTGCCGTAAGTGAGCACAATGCGGGTGGCGGTGTTATTGTAACGGCACCAACCTGCGGTGCCTGTGCCGTGCTTCCCAGTGTTTTAAAATATATGCAGGATAAAAAGGGTTTTACTGATGACCAGATCTGCCGTGCACTTGCAGTGGGCGGTCTTGTGGGAAACCTTGTAAAAACCAACGCCTCCATAAGCGGTGCGGAATGCGGCTGTCAGGCGGAAATCGGCACTGCCTGCTCAATGGCTGCTGCGGCATTGTGTGAGCTTTTCGGAATGGGAATCGGTCAGATTGAATATGCTGCCGAGGTTGCAATGGAGCATATGCTCGGCCTTACCTGCGACCCCGTGTGCGGGCTTGTGCAGATTCCCTGCATTGAAAGAAATGCCGTTGCGGCAATGAGAGCTATCAACGCACTTTCTCTTGCCAACTTCCTTTCAACAACAAGAAAGATAAGCTTTGATACCGTTGTTGAAACAATGTACAGAACGGGCAAGGACCTTAATGCAATGTACCGCGAAACATCTCAGGGCGGACTTGCAGTGCTTTATCATCAGGGCTGCTGATGATAATTCCGAATTGAAAATGAGGTGAACATATGCTGACTTTTGAAGAAGTCAAATCCAATGAAAAAATAAAAACTTTCATCAAAAAATCTGACGAAACCCTTGCGGCTCTCGGATTTACCGAACACAGCTTTGCCCATGTTATGCGAGTTTCCGACATTGCAGGCAACATTTTGCAGGAGCTGGGTTACAGTGCAGGTGAAATTGAGCTTGCAAGAATTGCAGGCTATATGCACGATATCGGTAATATGGTCAACCGTGTGGAGCATTCTCAGTCCGGAGGTGTGATGGCTTTCTATCTTCTTAATGAAATGGGTATGAAAACAGAAAACCTTTGTGAAATTGTTGCCGCCATCGGCAACCACGATGAAGGCACAGGCGTACCCGTAAGTCCCATTGCGGCGGCACTGATTCTTGCGGATAAATCCGACGTCAGACGAAGCAGAGTCAGAAACACAGATAAATCTACCTTTGACATTCACGACAGAGTAAATTATTCTGTTGAAAAGTCAACTCTCAGAATAAATACTGAAGAAAAAACCGTAACTCTCCGTCTTACCGTTGATACTTCCTACGGCTCTGTTATGGATTATTTTGAAATTTTCCTAGGCAGAATGATTATGTGCAGAAAGGCGGCAGAAAAGCTCGGCCTTGCCTTCAAGCTCATTATCAATGATCAGCCGCTGATTTAATAAGCGTTTATAAAACAAAAGAGGCTATTTTGACAATAGCCTCTTTTGTTGTTTACTTCAGCTTTGAATTAAGCTTCCTGCTTGTTGCCTTTACGCAAAGGTAAACAGTAATCCACACTGCAAAATATATAACAACAAAAATTGCGGTGAAGATAAGAATCACCCTTATATCAAAGGGTATCCATGTATTAGCAACATAGCATATGCTGTAAGCAGCAAAGAGAGTTGAAAAGTGGCACAACAGAGATTTAGGTAAGGGCCAATGCTCTATCTGATTGAACACACTTGCTCCTGCATGAACAAAGGCGAGCAGATAGATTGAAACAATGCCAAGGAACGCCTCGATGCCGGAAAGAGTAAAATCTGTTGCAGTTTTCGCCAGAACCGCATATATAATTCCGAGTATGACGGGTCCGAAGCCACCAAATATAAGTCCTCTGTGCAAAAATTCTTTTAAATATCTGTTCATATTAAATACCTAGCCTTTCTTTAACATTTTTTAAGTTTCTTCTGGAAACATAGTCAGTATAACCGTTTTTGAAAACTACCTTCAGTGTGCCCGACACCGAGGTATCAAACCTTGCGATTTTGTTTAAGTTTGCAATGCAGGACTGATTGATTTTTACAAAGGAATCAAGCTCGTATTCCTCAATTTTGTAAAGACGGATTTTCATTTGCAGTTTTTCTTTTTCTGTAACGGCATAGACCTTGTTGCCTTGGGCGATAAAGCAGTAAATCTCGTTCGGGTTGAGGATTACGCCTACTTTATCTCTGTATCCCGTAAGGTCAGGGGGGGATTCCTCTGTAAGCTTTTCAATTTTTGATACAAGCTCATTTTTTTCACGGGCATAGATTATAATTTCCTCATCCCTGTCTTTGTCCAGTATAAGCGTGAATTTCATTTTGTGTCTCCTTTCGCAAAAGGCTGTGCACATCCTTGCTCTTGTATGATATCACCTTAATATTATCCTCGCAACAGTTTTGATATATGCGGTAAGAAATGAGGGGTGAGCGGTTAACGAAAAAAGGCTGTTGCAACTTGCAACAGCCTTTTTACTTTTATATAACATACATCTTAATAAGTGCCAGTATAAGCATATGCACGGGATAGAACCAATAATAAAGATTCTTAAGGAACTTGTTGTGTGGTCCCTGTTTACCTTTATAAAGCCATATGGGAATAAGAGCGAGCACTGCAAGGCTTTGCTGAACAAGGAAGAAATCCTTGCCGAACAGCTGAAGCTCATAACCGTATCCGCCGATAAGCTCCGTGTTGAGGTAATAAAGTAAAACCGCCTGCAGAATGAAGTTCCACCATTTTCTTTCCCTGAAGAAATAAAAAACAAGCACTGTGAAAACACCGGCGTGCAGATAGTCCACCGCACCGAGAATGCCGACGGCAAAGCCCACAATAAGGCTTGCTGCAAGGGCAAGAATACGGAAAATGATTTTACCGCTTTCCTTTGCCTTTTCGTTAAGGTGAATCAGCAGTATACCGCAAAGGAAGGTCCACAGAACATTCTGATGGGGGTAGTAAAAAACATTGCTTCCCATCATCAGGTTAAAGGGAATTTCCGATATGAGGGCAAAGATAAACAGCCTGAGCATATATTTTTTCAGATCTCTTGTATGGGTGTAGCCTTCAACAATCATAAAAGCAAAAATAGGGAAGGCAAGTCTGCCTATACAGGTCAGCCATTCGTTACCGGGCACAACCGTTGCCCATAAATGGTCGCAGAGCATAAGTGCCATTGCAAGAAGGTGAAGAATCATACTTGTAATTTCAAAATTCTTGATTTTCTTCATTTTTTCACCGCCTTATTATCATTTCAGAATAAAAGTATATCATACCGATATATTGTATGTCAACGGATAAAAATAAGTCAAAAAGCACAAAAACAAGCCAATCTTTTTGGCACGTAAATTGTCAGAATATGTCGGTTTTTCTATTTACAATTATCCGTCTGTATGTTAAAATTTGATTTAAAAAGGAGGTTTTAAAATGAAACTTTATTATGACATCAAAGACAAACCCAAAATTCCCCAGCTTATAATTTATGCCGTTCAGCAGCTTCTTGCCATTATGGCGGCAACCCTTGTTGTACCCATTATTATCGGTAACGGTATGCAGCCCTCTGCCGCTCTTTTCGGTGCAGGTATCGGTACACTTGTTTATGTGCTTTTCACAAAGGCTAACAGCCCCGTTTTCCTTGGCTCGTCCTTTGCCTTCCTCGGCTCAATGAGTGCTGCTTTTGCAGGTGCTGTTTCATCTGCAGCAGGCTATGCAGGTATTATTATCGGTGCAGCTTTTGCAGGCCTTGTTTATGTAGCTATTGCCCTTGTTGTTAAATTTGCAGGCGTAGCTTGGATTGACAAGCTTATGCCCAAGCAGGTTATCGGCCCCACAGTTGCAATTATCGGTCTTTCCCTTGCAGGCAATGCAATCGGCGATCTTCAGAACGGTAAATATATGGTTGAAGCCGTAACTCAGGTTATTGCTGACGGTCAAGTTGTTGACCAGGTATCCTATGTTTCCGCAGCTAATCCTCTTATTGCTGTTCTCTGCGGTATTGTTACTCTTTTTGTAACAATGCTTTGCTCAACCTACGGTAAGAAGGGCATCAAGCTCATTCCCTTTATTATCGGTATCCTTTCAGGCTATGCAGTTGCTGTTGTGTTCACCCTTATCGGTGGTGCAACAGGTAACGATTCACTTAAGCTTATCGACTTCAGCGTATTCAGCGGTATCAGCCTTTTCACAATTCCCGAATTCACCTTCCTTACCGCTGTGAAAGGAATTAAGGAAATTGATGCAGGCTATATTGCAACAATTGCCGCTGCTTACCTTCCCGTTGCATTTGTTGTATTTGCAGAGCATATCGCTGACCATAAGAACATTTCTTCAATTATTGAAAAGGATCTTCTTAAAGAGCCCGGTCTTCACAGAACTCTTCTTGGTGACGGTGTTGGCTCAATAGTTGGTGCTTTCTTCGGCGGCTGCCCCAACACAACCTACGGTGAATCTGTTGCTTGCGTTGCTATTACAAGAAATGCTTCTGTTTACACAATCATCACAGCAGCCATCGGTGCAATCCTTATTGCATTCTTTGAGCCCTTCGTTGCTTTTGTTGACTCAATTCCCTCATGCGTAATGGGCGGTGTATGTATGGCTCTTTACGGCTTCATTGCTGTTTCAGGTCTTAAGATGATTAAGGATGTTAACCTTGAGGAAAACAAGAATCTCTTCACCGTTTCCGTTATCCTTATTGCAGGTATCGGCGGACTTACTCTCAACTTCGGCAACATTACAATTACTTCAATTGCTTGTGCACTTATCCTCGGCATTATCACAAACATCATTCTTTCAAAGGGTAAGAGCGAAGCGTAAATTAAACGCAATGTGCTAAATGCTAAATTGCGCTGAACAGTTATTTAACGGGTAGGTTATACCCGCTGAATTAACAAGCTATAAAAGACATCTGAGCAAAAAGTTCAGGTGTCTTTTTATCATATTTTTATAACTTTTTGAATAAATTAAACTGTGCTGTGCGGTGAAACAGCTTGAGCTTAATGTGCTTTTCTCGCAACCTTAATCTTCTAGCATTTTGCATTTCCGAAAAAAACTCCAGAAGTTTTTTCGGAAAACTATTGACATTAGCGTTTTACTGTGGTAATATGTTACCACGCTAAAGCGGTAAAACAAACCGCATATAAATTAAAATGTAATTTCGAAAGGAAGAAAACAAAATGAACAAGAAAATTATCGCATTGATTCTCGCAGCACTTGCAGTTGTAATGTGCTTTGCATTCGCAGCCTGCGGCGGCGAAAAGGCAACAGAAGGTAACGCACCCGCATCCGACCTTGCATACATCAAGGAAAAGGGTAAGCTTATTGTTGGTATGACAGACTACGCTCCCATGGACTTCAAGGACGAAAACGGTGAATGGACAGGCTTTGATACAGAATTTGCTCAGGCAGTAGCTAAGAAGCTCGGCGTTGAAGTTGAATTTATTGAAATCAACTGGGATAACAAGTATCTTGAACTTGCTGCAAAGGATATCGACTGCATCTGGAACGGTATGACAATTACAGAAGAAGGCTTACTCAATGCAAACATTTCTGACGCTTACGTTAAGAACGCTCAGGTTGTTGTTATGAAGAAGGACGCTCTTGCAAATTACAAGGATGCAGCTTCCATCGCTGACCTTAAGTTTGCAGTAGAAGCAGGCTCAGCAGGTGAAAAAGAATTACAGGCTCTTAAGATTGAAAACTACATCGCTTCCGAAACTCAGTCAGCAGCTCTTCTTGAAGTTGCAGGCGGCAAGGTAGACGCTTGTGTAATCGATATCACAATGGCAAACGCTATGACAGGCGAAGGCACATCATACGCTGACCTTGGTTATGCTATTGAGCTTTCAACAGAAGAATACGGTATCGCATTCCGTAAGGATTCCGATGCAACTGCAGAGATTAACAAGATTATGGACGAGCTTATTGCAGACGGTACTCTTACAGCTCTTGCAACAAAGTACGAGCTCACTCTTGCATAATTAAAAAAGAAAGTAATATATTCAATCGGAAGACAGAAGGTTAAAGCCTCCTGTCTTTCCGTCGGTTAAAAAAGGAATTTATATATGGATATAAATACAGTTTGGAGAGTTACATTAAGCCTTCTTGAGGGCTTTGGAACAACTCTTGAGATATTTGCTCTGACCCTGCTTTTTGCTCTTCCTTTAGGTCTTATAATAGCCTTCGGGTCAATGAGCAGATTTGCACCTATAAGATATGCCTCAAAGTTTCTTGTATGGGTAATCAGAGGTACCCCCCTGATGCTGCAGATAATAGTTATCTTTTATGCACCCGGCCTTATTGCAGGCTTTGCAGAAAAGCTTAACTCAGGCAGTGAGCTTATTCAGTGGGTGGCAACTTGGGAGGGTCTTGACCGATTCCCGGCAGTTATCGTTTCCTTTGTTATAAACTACGCCTGTTATTTTTCAGAAATATACCGCGGCGGTATCGAAAGCATACCCAAGGGACAGTATGAAGCAGGTCAGGTTCTCGGTATGACAAAGAGTCAGACCTTCTTCAGGGTAGTTCTTCTTCAGGTTATTAAGAGAATTATTCCGCCCATGAGTAACGAAATTATCACACTTGTAAAGGATACATCACTTGCAAGAGTAATTTCCGTTTACGAAATTATATGGAACGGACAGGCATTCATTAAAAGTGAAGGACTTTTGTGGCCGCTGTTCTATACAGGCCTTTTCTACCTTCTTTTCAACGGACTTCTCACCATTGTTTTCGGCAGAATCGAAAAGAAGCTGGATTATTTCAAGGGTTAAGGAGGGGAAAATATGTCTATACTTGAAGTTTCAAATCTTAAAAAGAGCTTCGGCAAGACCGAGGTTCTCAAGGGCATTTCCCTTTCACTTGAGGAAGGTCAGGTTATGTCAATTATCGGCTCCTCAGGCAGTGGAAAAACCACCCTTCTCAGGTGCATTAACTTCCTTGAAACTGCTGACAGCGGTAAAATTGTAGTTGACGGAGATGTGATTTTTGACGGTGAAGTAAAGTCAAAACGTAATGCAAAGGAAACAAGAGAAAAACAGCTTAAAATCGGCCTTGTTTTTCAGCAGTTCAACCTTTTTCCTCAGTACAATGTTCTTGATAATGTAACCCTTGCCGTAAAGCTTAAGGCTAAGGAAAGACCAGATTACAAGCAGAACAAAAAGCAGATTCATAAGGAGATTGAAGAAAAGGCTCTCAAGCTTCTTTCTGATATGGGTCTGAGTGATAAAATCCACAACTACCCCTGCGAGCTTTCAGGCGGTCAGCAGCAGCGAGTTTCCATTGCAAGAGCTATGGCACTTGAGCCGAAGATACTTTTCTTTGACGAGCCCACCTCAGCACTTGATCCGGAGCTTACGGGCGAAATTCTTCGTGTTATAAGAGAGCTTGCGGAAAAGAAAATGACAATGGTAATCGTAACCCACGAAATGACCTTCGCAAAGGAAGTTTCCGATTACATTGTATTTATGGACGACGGCGTTATTGCTGAGGAAGGTAAAGCCCAGGAACTTATCACCAACCCGAAGACAGAACGTCTTCAGGCATTCCTGAGCAAGATTTCGGATTGAATAAAAAATTACAACCGTTGAATTAACTTCAACGGTTGTTTTTGTTTTTAATGAATTGCCTTCGGCATGAATTGCACTTGCAGTGCATTGTTTATTCTATTATTCCCACTCGGCAATTATCTTTTTAAGCTCTTCAACCTCAGCCATAACACATTCGGGTGAAGGTCCACCCTTAACTGTACGCTTTTTAACACATTCATCAAGGTCAATTGCTTTATAAACATCATCCTCAAAAAGGTCACATACAGCCTTGTATTCCTCTATAGGAAGAGTTTCAAGGGTGAGACCCTTATCAATGCAGGTAGCTACAAGCATGCCCGTTGCCTTATATGCATCACGGAAGGGGAGTCCCTTGTAAACAAGGTAGTCTGCAGCGTCGGTGGCGTTAATGAAGCCCTTTGCCGCTGCATTTCTCATATTGTCACGGAGCACTGTTGCAGTATCAAGCATAGGTGCAAAGGTGTCAAGGCACATAATAACTGTATCAAGGGCATCAAACACTGCTTCCTTATCCTCCTGCATATCCTTGTTGTATGCAAGGGGGATGCCCTTCATAACAGTAAGAAGGGTCTGTAAATCACCGAACACTCTGCCTGACTTTCCGCGTACAAGCTCTGCAATATCGGGATTCTTTTTCTGGGGCATAATTGATGATCCCGTTGAGAATGCATCGTCAAGCTCAATGAACTTGAATTCCCAGGAGCACCAGGCAATGATTTCCTCTGAGAAGCGTGAGAGGTGTACCATAATAATTGAAAGAAGACTAAGAAGCTCCAGCGCATAGTCTCTGTCAGAAACACCGTCAAGGCTGTTGGCTGAAACACCGCTGAGACCGAGAAGCTCAGCGACATACTCTCTGTCAAGAGGATATGTTGTGCCCGCAAGGGCACCTGAGCCGAGAGGGGATACAGCCATTCTCTTTTTGCAGTCGTAAAGTCTGTCAAGGTCACGAAGAAGCATCTGAGCATAAGCTAAAAGGTGATGGCCGAAGGTTACGGGCTGTGCACGCTGAAGGTGGGTATAGCCGGGCATAACCGCATCGTAATTTTCCTCTGCTTTGTTAACAATAACCTCAATAAGAGCCTTGATTGACTGTTCAAGAACCTCACACTGATCAAGAAGATAAAGCCTTAAGTCACGAGCTACCTGGTCGTTACGGCTTCTTGCTGTGTGAAGTCTTTTTCCGCTGTCACCGATACGGCTTGTAAGCTCACCTTCAACAAAGGTGTGGATATCCTCGGCTGTCATATCAATTTCTAATTTACCGCTTTCAAGGTCCGCGGCAATTTCTTTAAGTGAAGCAACAATCTTGTCGCTTTCACTTTTATCAATGATGTTCTGCTTGCCGAGCATTGTTGCATGGGCAACGGAGCCTCTGATGTCCTGCTGAGCCATACGGCAGTCAAAGGGTATAGATGAATTGAAGTCGTTTGTTTTTTTATCAAGTGTTTTTTTGAATCGTCCTGTCCATAAAGGCATAGCATTTTCCTCCGGAAAATGAATTCGGAATTATGAATTCTGAATTCGGAATTTTTATTTGTTTTATTATCCTAAAAAACATATTATTTGTCAATAGCAAAATCATTTTGCATTTTACACTTTGCATTTTGCATTTAAAAAATGGGTGTCTTGCGACACCCGTTTTTTTATTTAATATCCCAATCCTTTGAGAGCATTGCCTTAACCTTAAGGGGAAGGCCGAAGAGATTGATGAAGCCCTGAGAATCCATCTGATCGTAGCAGTCATCCTCGTCGAAGGTTGCCATATCCTCACTGTAAAGTGAATAGGGTGACTTCATACCTGCACCGATGATGTTGCCTTTGTAGAGCTTAAGCTTAACTTCACCGGTAACTGTTTCCTGAGTCTTATCAACAAAAGCGGCAAGAGCTTCACGGCAGGGAGTGAACCACTGGCCGTAGTAAACGAGCTCAGCGTATTTAACTGCAAGCTGCTCTTTAAGGTGAGCGGTATCTCTGTCAAGGCAGAGCTGCTCAAGCATTTCGTGAGCCTTGTAAAGGATTGTTCCGCCCGGGGTTTCGTAAACGCCACGGCTCTTCATACCAACAAGACGGTTTTCTACCATGTCGGAAATACCGATACCGTTATCGCCGCCGAGCTTGTTGAGAGCCTTAACCATTGCGGGACCGTCAAGCTTTTCACCGTTAAGAGTTACGGGAACACCCTTTTCAAAACCGAGAGTGATGTATGTGGGAACATCGGGAGCCTTTTCGGGAGTTACGCCCATTTCAAGAATTTCGTCATACTTGGGTTCGTTTGCGGGATCCTCAAGGTCAAGACCTTCGTGTGAAAGGTGCCAGATGTTCTTATCCTTTGAGTAGTTTGTTTCTCTTGTAATTTTAAGGGGAATATTCTTTTTGATTGCGTATTCAATTTCCTCGTCACGGCTCTTGAATTCCCATGTTCTCCAGGGAGCAATGATTTCCATTTCGGGAGCAAAAGCTTTGATTGCAAGCTCAAAACGAACCTGGTCATTACCCTTACCTGTACAACCGTGGCAGATAGCGTCAGCACCTTCAGCCTTTGCAATTTCAACAATTCTTTTTGCAATAAGAGGACGTGCGAAGGATGTGCCGAGAAGGTACATGCCTTCATATACTGCACCTGCTTTGAGGGTGGGGTAGATGTAATCTTCAACGAATTCCTTGTTGAGATCTTCAATGTAAAGCTTTGAAGCACCTGTTTTGATAGCTTTTTCTTCAAGACCGTCAAGCTCTGTGCCCTGACCTACGTCACCTGAAACTGCAATAACCTCACAGCCCTCGTAGTTTTCCTTGAGCCAGGGAATGATGATTGATGTATCAAGACCGCCTGAGTAAGCGAGTACGATTTTTTTAATTTCCTTCTTAGCCATTTTCTTTAATCCGGCAAGGTTTTTTGCCTTTGCCGACTCCTTTCTTTATTGGGAATTTGTTCCCCGTTTTTTTCGTATGCACATCATTATACGCTCTTTTATGCAAAAGTCAATAGGCAAAACGAATATTTTTGAAAAAATATGCATAAATTCTGAATATAAAAATAAAAAATGGGCTTTTATTGTGCATAAAATGAAAATATAGTGAATAAAAACCCTGACAAGCAGCGGCTTGTCAGGGTTTAGCTTTTTACTCTGCACAGTAGAACTCGTAGCAAGCTCTGTAGGTGCTGTAAACATCAAATTTTGAAACTACCTCAAAGGGGGCGTGCATTGAAAGCACGGGAACACCCAGGTCAACAACGTCAACACCAAGGTTTGCAACATACATTGCAACGGTACCTCCGCCGCCTTCGTCAACCTTACCGAGCTCACCGATCTGCCAGGAAACATTAGCCTTATCAAGAATTCTGCGGATTTTGCCCATAAATTCTGCGGAAGCATCGGATGTGCCTGACTTACCTCTTGCACCGGTATACTTTGTGATAACTGCACCGTGGTTAAGTGTACAGCAGTTGTATTTATCGTGTACTGAGGGGAAGTTGGGGTCAAAGCCTGCATTAACGTCAGCTGAAAGACACTCTGACTTTGAAAGCACATCTCTGCCCTTAACGCCGTCCATATCTGCAAGGTCATAAATGAAATACTTAAGGTATGCGGAGTTAAGGCCCGTGTTACCGTCACTGCCAACCTCTTCCTTATCAGCAAGAACGGTTACGATTGTTCTTTCGGGTGCTTCGCAGTTGAATGCGGCCTCCATAGCGGGGTAAGCACACACTCTGTCATCGTGACCGTAAGCACCTATCATACTTCTGTCAAAGCCGATATCGGAAACGGGGAAGGCAGGTACAAGCTCAAGCTCAGCAGAAATGAAGTCTTTTTCCGTTACGCCGTATTTTTCGTTGAGAATCTTAAGAATATTAAGCTTCACAAGCTCACTGCCTGAGTCGGATTTAAAGGGTCTTGAGCCGATGAGAATGTTAAGCTCTTCTCCCTTGATTCCTTCGCTGAGGGTACGCTGACCCTGTTCCTTACCGAGGTGAGGGAGAAGGTCGGTCACAACAAACTTAGGCTCGCCTTCCTTTTCACCAATGCTGATTTTTACGGTTTCACCGTCGGCTTTAATCATAACTCCGTGGAGTGAAAGGGGAATTGCAACCCACTGATATTTTTTGATACCGCCGTAGTAGTGGGTCTTGAAGTAAGCAAGCTCACTGTCCTCATAAAGGGGAGTGGGCTTTAAGTCAAGGCGGGGTGAGTCAATGTGGGAAGCGACAATTTTAACGCCTTCCTTTGCGCCCTTTTTGCCCATAACTGCAAGCATAACAGCCTTGTTTCTGTTGTTTACATAAACTTTGTCGCCTGCGTTGTAGGTTTTGGCTTTGTCAAATTCGGTAAAGCCCTTAGCCTTTGCCTCGGCAATTACAAATTCAACACACTCTCTTTCTGTTTTGCCCTCTTGAAGGAAATGCTTGTAGCCTTCGCAGAATTCATCTGCCTTCAGGATTTCTTCATCGCTCATTGCAACTGAGAAATGCTCCTTTTTGAATGCCAACTTATCCATAAGAAGCTCAGCGGCATTTTTTTCTTTTTCCATTTATTATGCATCCTTTCTGTAGTAAAGTTTTTCATATATATTTCTGGTTTTAATAACCTTATTGACATATTGCCCGGTTGATGGGAATGGGATATCTTTGAGAGTTTTCCCGTCGGAGGAATATCTTTCGTCCTTCAGCCACTTCCTGACATTGCCGAAGCCTGCATGGTAGGCGGCAACAACGGTTTCTTCGCTGTGGAACTCATTAAAAAGTATACTATATAAATAACAGCCGTACTTTATGTTTGTTTCGGGCTCGAACAGCGAGTCTTCGGGAAGCTTTTCTTTGGTCTTTGTCTGAAGCCAAAAAAATGTTTCGGGCATAATCTGCATAAGTCCCTTTGCTCCGACAGAAGATACGGCATTTTTATCAAAACCGCTTTCACATTCAATAACAGCATAAACAAAATAGGGAGAAATACCGTATTCCTCGGCTGTTGTTTCGACAATTTCAGCGTACCCCCTGGGATATAATACCTTAAGTATTGACACCGATATAAGGGATATAACGGCTATGCTTAAAAATACAGCTGTTAGTATGCAAAATGCTTTTTTGGGTTTATTCATTCAGAAGCTCCTCAAGGGGGATAAGTTCTTCATAAAGGTCGTAAGGGGAGTAATTTTTTATAATTATATCTGCCTGAGAAAAATAATATTCATCATTCTTCTGTGCCTTTATGCGTCTTAAAGCATCTTCCTTTGAAATACCGTCTCTTTTAAGTATACGGCTCAAACGGATTTCCTCGGGTGCTGTTACAACGGCAATTTTTTCGCAAAGATTTTTACAGTCACTTTCCAGAAGTGCTGCAGCGTCAATCACCGCTGCCTTAAAGCCTTCCTTATCCGCTTTATCAATATAACGGATAAATTCCTCTGTTATGTGCGGATGGGTTATTCTGTTGAGTAAATCTGTATTTTCCTGAGAGGAAAAAGCCCTTGCAGCTACCTTTTTGCGGTCAATGTTACCGTCGTGGAGAATAATATCCTCACCGAAGGCTTCAGAGAGCTCTTTTACGGCAGGCTTGCCGGGCATAAGAATGTCCCTTGCAATTTTATCACCGTCAATAATAAAACAGCCTTTTTTCTTAAGGTGTTCACAAACGGTGCTTTTACCTGCACCCGTTTTTCCTGTAAGACCGATAGTGAGCATATTTTACACCTCGATTATATTAAAAGCCGCGGCTCTGATGAGTCGGTTGAATACGGCAAGACCTACACCGCTCTGCTCAGGTAGACGTGCGTAAACCTTTTTCGCTTTCATAGTGTCAAGCCTTCTCAGTGCATCAAAAATATGCTTTGCCTGAGAATTCGGGTCGTCTTTTTTGCCGTAGGTAAGAGTTGGAACCGAAAGCTCCTTTTCTTCACCCTCAAAGCACAGGGCAACAGTATTTTCATCGGAATTGTTTTTAACATACTCCTTGAAATTCGGGAGTGAGCCTTTTATAAGAATAACCTGAGCTTCGGGAGCATAGTGCTTATATTTCATTCCCGGTGAAGCCGCCTCGGCACCTTCGGGAAGCTTATTGAAAACAGCATCGTCAATTTCAATTTCACCCAGAACCTGAGTCAGCATTTCAGGTGTGATTCCGCCGGGCCTTAAAAGCCTCGGGGGATTTACTGCAAGAGAAATTACCGTTGATTCAACACCTACTGAGCAGTCGCCTGAGTCTACGACGGCATCTATTCTTCCTGTCATATCATCAATAACGTGCTGAGCTGAGGTGGGACTGGGTTTGCCTGAAAGATTAGCAGAGGGTGCCGCAAGAGGAACTCCCGCACTTTCAATTATCGCTCTTGCGATTTCGTCTGAGGGCATTCTTACGGCAACGGTGGAAAGACCTCCGCTCACATCATCGGGGACGATGTCGCTTTTCGGAAGAATTACCGTAAGGGGGCCCGGCCAGAAGGCTTCTGCGAGAGCTTTTGCTGTTTCGGGGATTTCCTTTACAAGGGGCGCCCATTCGGAAAACTGACTGATATGAACAATCAAAGGATTATCGGAGGGTCTGCCCTTGGCTTCAAATATTTTTTTTGCACAGTCACCTGAAAGGGCATTGCCGGCAAGTCCGTAAACTGTTTCTGTGGGTATTGCGGCAAGACCGCCTTCCCTCAGAATTTTACCGACCTCGGAAATCTGCTCGTCTTCGGGTGAGATGATTTTAAAAATCCTGGTTTCCATTATATTATCACTCATTTGCACTTTTGAGCTTTTCTGCGGTGAAGAAGGTGATGAGTGAATCAATCACCTCATCAAGGTCACCGTTGAGTATCTGCTCAAGCTTGTATATTGTAAGTCCTATTCTGTGGTCAGAGAGTCTGCCCTGAGGGTAGTTATATGTGCGGATTCTTTCACTTCTGTCACCGGTACCTACCTGGCTTTTTCTCTCATCTGCAATTGAAGTCATCTGCTTTTGCATTTCCGCTTCAAGAATTTTGGAACGGAGAATTTTCATTGCCTTATCCTTGTTCTTATGCTGGCTTCTTTCGTCCTGACATTCCACGATTGTGCCTGTGGGGATGTGGATTATGCGTATTGCAGATTCAGTTTTATTAACATGCTGACCGCCTGCGCCTGAAGCACGGAAGGTGTCAATCTGCAAATCAGCGGGATTGATTTCAACGTCAACCTCCTGAGCCTCGGGAAGCACTGCTACCGTAGCTGTTGAGGTGTGGATTCTGCCCTGGGTTTCAGTTTCGGGTACACGCTGAACACGGTGAACGCCGCTTTCATATTTAAAGCGGGAATAAGCACCCTCACCGCTTATGATAAAGGAGATCTCCTTGAATCCGCCAAGCTCTGTGGGGTTTGAAGAAAGAATTTCCGTTTTCCATCTTTTTGTTTCCGCATACATTGTATACATTCTGTAAAGTACGCCTGCAAAAAGAGCCGATTCCTCACCGCCTGCACCGCCGCGGATTTCAACAATAACGTTTTTATCGTCGTTGGGGTCCTTGGGAAGAAGGAGGATTTTTAATTCCTCGTAAACCTTTTCCTTATCTTCTCCCGCAGTGCGGTATTCTTCAAATACCATTTCACGGAAATCCTTGTCAAGTCCGCCCTCGTCAAGCATTTCCTTTGCAGAAAGGTAATCGCTTTCAATTTTTTTGTATTCCCTGAATTTTTCCACTATGGGCTCAAGATTTTTGTGCTCCTTCATAAGTGCGCTGTATTTTGTCATATCGGAAACCACATCAGGGTCATAAAGAAGAGCGTTGATTTCTTCAAAGCGTTCTTCAACTAAAGTTAATTTATTAAGCATAAAGCTTCTCCTTTTTCTCAATAATCATAGCATAGTCATCAATCAAAAAGGAAAAAGCTAAAGCACCTCACCGTCTCTGATTACTTTTTTAATGTTTTTTTCAGCCTTGAGTCTGGGTGTCATAACAAGATGACCGCATTTTTTACACTCAAGCTTGAAATCCATACCTGAACGGATAACTGTGAATTCATTGTTGCCGCAGGGATGATTCTTTTTCATTATAAGCACATCGCCTACACGGATATCCATAATCAGAGCCTCCTTAAAAAACTAATTATTAATAAAGTATACCATATAAAGAGGGTGAATATCAATCATAAAGTAAAATAAAAATAAATAAATCATAAAAAATGAACATATAAATGAAAACATAATGTTTGTTTAACTATCAGAAAGGGTTTTGAAAAAATGAAAAAGTATTATCCTGAAAACTATCTTATTCTCACCGAGGAAAACAAAAACATTCTTTCCGCCAAGGCTTCAATAAAGGAAGCATATTACAGCGGTAAAATTCTTGAGGTAAGAGCTACCGTGTGTGATAAGGACCACAACCTTCACGTTGACCTGGGTGTTATGAAGGGTATAATTCCCCGTAATGAGGGCGCAATAGGTATTGAGGACGGCTCCGTGAGAGATATCGCAATTATATCAAGGGTTAATAAGCCTGTTATGTGTAAGATAATTGACTTTACCACCGATGAAAAGGGAGACACCGTGGCAGTGCTCAGCCGTAAAGCCGTGCAGGAGGACTGCATGAGGGATTATATCGGAAAGCTGTCCCCCGGCTGTGTTATTGATGCTGTTGTAACCCATATGGAATCCTTTGGTGTGTTTGCAGATATCGGTGCAGGAATTTCTGCACTTATGCCAATTGATTCCATTTCCGTTTCAAGGATACCTCACCCGAGTGCAAGGTTTACTGCAGGACAGAAAATAAAAGCCGTTGTGAAAGCAGTTGACGAAAACGGCAGAATCACCCTTAGCTATAAGGAGCTTCTGGGCACATGGGAGGAAAACGCTGCCTTGTTCAGAGCGGGGGAGACAGTACCGGGTATAGTACGCTCCGTTGAACGCTACGGAATTTTTGTTGAATTGAAGCCCAACCTTGCAGGCCTTGCAGAGTATGTTCCCGGGGTTGTACCCGGTCAGCACGCAAGTGTGTATATCAAAAACCTTATTCCCGAAAGAATGAAAATTAAGCTGATTATTGTGGATTCATTTGATGCCGAATATCCTAATGAGCCCGTCACTTATTATAATGAAAGCGATTTTATTGACCGCTGGGTATATTCACCTGAATCCTGCGAAAAAACCGTTGAAACAATTTTTTGTGATGATGAGTTGACTCAGGCGGCAATTTGATATACAATAGGTGTATATTTAAATAAGGAAGGCGAAAATATGGAAATCAAGAAAATCTTCAGAAAACGCAATTCATCAATTAAATTTGCTGCAGCAAAGTCAGTTATTTCTGCCGCAACGGCTGCAGATGACCTTCTTTGCTCACCCCCCGACCTGAGCAAGGCTAAAAGAGTGCTTTTTGTTCAGCCTCATCCCGACGATAATCAGATCGGTGCTGGCGGTACAATTGCATGGCTTCGTTCCTTAGGTGTTGAGGTTTATGAGCTCACCGTTACCGATGACAGATATGCCGTTCCCGAATATATCGGTAAGGAAAACGAAATTCAGACACTCAGACAGACGGAAGCTCTTGAAGCTCAGAAGTGTCTCGGTATGAAAAATGCAGGCTTCCTCGGCTTTGCAGATAAGAACGACAATTCCGTAAGAGAAATCTCGCTTAAAATAGTTGAAGTTATCAGAAAGGTTAAGCCTGACTATGTTCTCACCGTTGATCCTCAGCTTGAAACTGAATGTCACAGTGACCATATCAAGGTTGGTGAAGCTGTAAAGTTTGCTGCAATGGATGCACTTTGCGATTTCTATCCTGAATTTGATGACGGTAAGCTGCGTACAGATGCCTGGCGTGTAAAGGGCGTAGGCTTCTATTATACGGATAAGCCCAACACACTTGTTGATATTACAGAATTTGAAGAGCTTAAGATGAAATCCATTAAGTGCCATAAGTCTCAGGCTGAGCCCACTCTTCTTGCTGCTATTATGCTTCAGAACAAAATGTTTGCAGAAGGTACAGAGTTTGAGGCTGCAGAGCCTTTAAGACTTCTCACTTCTCTTCAGATGCACTGCTTCAATCTTCCCGTGAGATAATAGAAAAAGCAAAGGACTTATAAAATGACTGTAATTGTTTATGTTTCAAATACGGGCTCAGCAAAAAGCTATGCTGAAATGCTTTCGGAAAAAACGGGTTATCCTTTTTTTGATTTTGCCGATGCTCATAAAGTGCCTGAGGATGCCGAGGTTATATTTATCGGCTGGGTAATGGCGGGAGCAGTTCAGGGCTTAAAGGAAGCAAGAGATCTGTTTAGCATTAAAGCAGTCTGCCCTGTTGGTATGATGAAAAGCGAAAAGCAGGATGCTGAGCTTAAAGCTAAAAATGAAATAACAGAGCCTATGTTTTCACTTCTCGGCAATTTTCACATCGACTCTCTTAAGGGTATGTACAAAATGATCATGAATATGATGCTCAAGATGATGAAATCAAAGCTTAAGGAAAATGATGTTCCCGACGGACAGAAGGCACTCGAAGCTCTTGAAAAGGGTGTTGACTGTGTGAGTGAGGAGCAGCTCACTGAAATAATTGAATGGCTCAATAATAACTGATAAAAAGAGGTGTGCAACCGCACACCTCTTTTTTATGCATTCATTTCTTTTGTCAGCTTGTAAACTTCACTTTCTATCATAGCGTTTACTTCTTCAACATCAAAAACAAGTCCCTTTGAAAGAAGGAAGGAAACAACATATTCTTTTTTCTGCTGACCTGTTTTGCTGCCGTAAAGCTGTTCTGCCGCTTCAACTGCAAGACTAACCCACTTTTTCAGATTCTCGCATTTCTCGCAGGAGAGCTTCTGCCTAAGGTAGGGGATAAGAAATGTGGTAATAAGTGCTGATGTAAGAGCTATAATGAGCTCAATTACGGGTGTTAAATCGAATTGGTTATTCATAAAATTCTCCTTTATTAATTTTTTCAAGGTCGTCAATTCTGTGGTTGGCAACCTTGATTTTTTCTTCGTGGAGCTGAATTTTTTCTTCAAGCTCATAGGTGCGCTCCACAAGATGGTTATGCTTTTCAACTCTTTTTTCAAGCTGTTCAATACGGTAGTTTGTAAGCTTACTTGAGGTGATAATACCGCCGAAGGTACCGCCTAAGGTACCGAAAAGGCTGATGAGAGCAACGATAATTGTTTCGCTCATTTTGTCACCTCACATTTTTTTGCAGTAGTCAAGGCATACCCAGCCCGAGGGTGTCCTGCCCCAATTATCCTGAGTTTCTTTTACGGTGAAAACAACGCCCTTAACGTAGCCGTCAGCCTTTTTGCCTGTGAGCTCCTTTATCTGCTTTTTTGCAGAGGAGGTAAAAGAATTATATTTCTTCTTTTTATAATTTATGCCCGGACCCTTGCGCACATTTAAAAGGGTGGCTTCGGTAACGCTGTAAATACCCGGTGTGTATTTCTCGACGGGAAGTGAAACAAATCTGATTCCCTTGCTGTTCAATACCTCGGTGAAGCTTTCGTCAAGGAAGAAAAGCTTTTCGGGTCTGAAGGCTCCCTTTGTGGGCTTCAGTACCCATTTGCCCGTTGAGCTTTTTACCCAGCCCTTGCCTTTGATTTTGCCTTTGCCGCCGCTTATGTGCAGGTGATTTGCCACACCTCCGTCAGAGCCCTCGTGACAGATGGGTTCTCCTCTTTTGAACTTCTGTCCCTTTTTCAGCCTTTTAAGGTCGGAATCATTGGGATGGGTTACCTGCATTGAAAAATAGTCGCTTGTACCGTCGGCAAAAAAGACCTTCCCCGTTGACTGCAGAAAAAGGGTGTTTGTACCGCCGTTACCTTCACCGTATTTGATAACCAGCTTCATTTCGTCGCAGGGACAGTAAAGTCCGTCTCTTGAGCTGTCGGCACAGCCTTCGTCTATGGGGTAATCCTTGGGCGTGCCGAGGTTGTGTGGCTTATGGGATACAGATCCGTTATAGCTTTGGGTTATTCTCATTTTTTTGCAGGGATATGTAAGATAATTTTTCATAGTTACTCCTTTTTGTAAAAATAAGACTATGCACCAATATATGATGGTTGATTTGAAACACGGCCTTTGATAAATTC
>JAXJQQ010000099.1:0-11490 GCA_036311065.1 Acutalibacteraceae bacterium
TTATATCTGATTCTCCAAATTCAGCTAAATCTTCTGCTGAAATATTAGTTCTTGACAACCATATGTTACGAGAAGATACGCTGTCTATAAACTCAATTAAAATACGATTTCTATCGTCAACACCTATGCGTGTTCGTTCAAATTTAACTATATATTCAGGTCCCGCTTCACATAACCAAGGCAAAAACTCTTCATTATCGTAAATAATAACAAGATATGATAAAACATTTGCCCACGATTCTTTAATTTTACCATCATTAGTCAGTAAAAGTTGTTTGATTTTTTCAAGTTCTAAACAAGACACATATTTCGCTGTTAGAAATTCACGAAAATTGTTGTGTTCAAATTGATGTGTTTCATTTTCGCATATTGAAAATATTCCTGAATAGCTAAGGTAGTTTCTATCCTCTCTACTTAACAGATGCTGATAATTATCTTCACTTATTTGCACTTTATGCATACATTGCATAGCAAAAGCAACTTTTTGCAAATTAAGCATAATATCTCGTTTGCATGCATAAATATCTTTCGTATTAATGTATTTTTTTATATCCTTACTAAATCGACTTAAAATAATTTTTTCCATCAATTCAGATTTTTCAGGCAACTCTCCATCCTCAAGAAGAAGTTTAACTATTTCTATAAGATAAAAAGGATTCTCGATTAAATCATTAATATGATGCTTATTAACCTCTTTACAAAACAAATCCCAACTTGCTTTACACTCAAGAACATAATCTTCTATCTGCTTTGCTGACAGACAACATAATGAGTATTCTTCAAAATTTTCAAATTTAGCTCCATATCCATCCTTGTCGGCTGTAGTGTAAAAATTATTTCTAGAGGATATAACTATAAAAGTATTAGGGTGTTTTTTAACAAAACTATTTAGCTTTCTAGCAAATCGTATTTGTTCTTCTTCCTCAATCTCATCATATGCATCAAGAATTAAAAACACCTTATCCATGGGAATTCCAGAATACTCTGATCTTATTATTTCTTCGATTCCTTGAGAAGTATATAGTTTTAAATCATATAAAATAGGATATAAATTGTTCTTTTCATCAGCACTTACTTCCGCTGCAAGCTTTTTTAACTCAACACTTTTTCCGCAACCTGCTTCACCCAAAAGAACTACCCTTCGTTTTTCAACACAAGCAGCAAATAGAGATTTATTCAACTCTTTGTGAAAATATAAATGTGTCTTTCCTTTTTGGAAATCTTTAAAAGGAACAACTTCTCTACTTAAACTATTTTCTATAGGCGAATATATCTTTTTTTTTGGAAATGAACTTTGCTCATTTATCACTTCACGTTCATGTTGTTTCTTAATTTCAAACAGTTTCTCTGGCGGATATTCTTTTTCCTCTCCGTCGATTTTTGTGTGACAGTTGCAACATAAAAAGATAAGATTTGCTTCACTATTTACATATTCTATGGGTTTTGTAGCATCATATCTAGCAGCACCCGGTTTCTCTCCATATATATGAGCATTTACACCAATGCAAGCCGAATCAATATTTTCTACATCAACCAGTACAGTTTTGCATATTGCACACCTATTTCCACTTTTAGAATGTAATTTTCTCTGTTCAGATAATTTTATAGTACCTTTTTTTGACATGCTTTTCACCACTCTATGTTTTCTCACTGTTATTGTACTATATTTTACTGTTTTCTTCAACTAATTGAAAAGTTCTATTGCTTATTCTATCATATTTTTAATAAAGCTACAATAAAAATTATAATCACTATCCGTATCTATCATATAAGTTGCAGAAAAACTTAAAAGTAACATATTTTATTAGAATCTACATCCACACATTCGACTAACCTCCCGTTATAAGGTAAAATGAAATTACCAAATAACAGGAGGTTTTTGTTATGGAAAGAAAGACCAAAATTAAATTCACAGATTTTGAGTGCAATTTACTTATCAACGGGATGAATGAATTCCGAAATATGCTTTTGGCGGAGGATTTACCCACCGAGGATGTTGATGAGCTGTTATTGAAAATCGTTGATAAGAGTGAAAAATAAGGAGGACGTTATTATGTCAACCAAAAATTCTATCAGTTACCGACGGGTTGGCGACTATTTCATCCCTAACCTCATTATCCCGCCCGAAGAAGCAAAAATTGCCCTTGGCAAATGGGGAATGATGCACAAATCTTATCTCGAAAAGCATAAGAAGGTGTTTTTTAGTTTGTTGCTTAGTCAAGGTAAGCTCTATCAGCACTGCGCTGAAGTTGAAAACCAAGCTAAGGATATGTATGACACTCTCATAGAGCAGATGAAAGCAAAGGAAGGTGTAACCGAAGAATTAAAAGAACACAACCAATGGGAATGGATTCAGAGAATGAACAACATCCAACAAATAGCAACTGAAATAGTTTGCAACGAACTCATCTATACATAAAGACAAATGCCCCGCAGGTTTTGCAGCCTGCGGGGTTCACTTTATATATTCTCGTTTCTGAGGGTTTCAACCGTATTTTCTTTATTTACCTTTTTAATGGAGTATACCATGCTGAGTGCAACAATTATGAACACACTTGCAATCGCTATAATGAATTTATCCCAAGGAATATAGAAGCCCATTGAGTATCCGCTGTCAGATGCCACAAGATATACAAGATATGTCATAGCTAATGAAACCGGCAGTGAGAATAAAAGACTCTTTACACCGTAAAGGATAGATTCAAAGGTCATCATTTTTCTCATACCCTTACTTGTAAGACCCACAGATTTGAGCGTTGCGAATTCTCTTCTTCTGAGGGAAATATTAGTTGAGATAGTATTGAAAACATTGGCTGCGGCTATCAAAGAAATGAGAACTATAAATCCGTATGCTAACACCTTCGCAATTGTTACAAGTGCTCTTATGCTTTCAATTTCTGCGGCATAATCGTAGACACTTACATGATTGGTATCACCACCAATATCTCTGATAAGTCGGCTTACATCACTCGCTATTTTGCTGTGATCTTCACCGATAATATATGCGTGAGTCTGCCAATAGCCCTCAAGCATAACCTTCTCTTTTACGGATTCAGGATAAATAAGGTTTGTGTTATATCCCGAAAAATAGGGCTTTTCATCAAGAAATGCACCGATTGAAATGCTGAGATAGCTTACAACTTCCTCTTCGGTAAGATAACGCTTTGTGCTTTCGTCAAATTCTTCGCCCTCATCGCGGGCTATATCATATACATAATATGTGATACCGTCTTTGACTACGGTTTTGCCGAAATAATAATATTCCACATTATCTTCAGTAAACCAAGGAAGAACTTCAGTTATTTTAAGAGTTGTAGGGAAAGCATCTTTATTAAGGAACGGCACTAAATAGACTTTTTCTTTGTTATTTTTCTGATAAATATGAGTCCCCATATCATAAACAAGAGCTTTTGGATTTTCCTTATCGAAATAACCGTCTTCATTTATCCCTTCCTTTTCAAGGAGTCTTCTGAAAGCATCGTCATCAATAAAGTTATAAGTAAACAATCCGTTGAGCTCATTTTCCTTATCTGCTAAACCATCGTGCTCTTTGTTAACCATATTCAAATATTTTTCCGAAATATACTTTTTGTCAACGTTAAACTCCGTACCCATATCCTGAGTTAGGGTGAATTCGTCAATACCTTTAACAAACTTTAAGCCATTATACAACTTAGTCCTGAATTCTTCCGTTTCGGTAAACGGTTCACCGTCTGTTCTGTCTTCATAGTTAAATACATTGATGGCAACATCATAATTCATATCCTGACTTTCAGCTTCAACAATATCGGTAAAATATGTTGCAAGAGAAGAAGCGGAAATAAACAGAACAACAGAAACAAAAAGTGAAAAGACGGTTGTGCGGTATTTTCGTTTATTTCTTTTAAAGTTTTTTGAAGAAAGTGTTGCTTCGAAGCCAAACAATTTTTGAGTAAGCGGAGACACCTTAACACTGCGGCGTTTTATTTTAATCTCATTTGACTGTCTTACAGACTCAATGGGGTTAATTTTTATTGCCTTTCTTGCAGGAATATATGCTGAAATAATAACTGTCACAAAGCTTATTACGCTTGCGACAACGATTGCCAAGGGTGAGAATACAAACTGCATTTTAAGGTCGGTAAGGTCAGCAAGGAAGGTTGAAATTGAATCGCTTAAGAAATGGAAGGTTATCGCAATACCAAGGCAACCGGAAACAAGACCTATGGGAATACCTATAACACAAAGCACTGCTGCTTCATAAAGAACAGACTTTCTTATCTGCTTTTTAGTTGCACCTATACTTTTGAGAATACCAAACTGTTTGGTTCTCTCACTTACAGAAATTGAAAATGAATTGTAGATAAGCGAAACAGAACCGAAAACAATAAGTCCAATCAGAATGGAAAGCAATCCGAACGCCAATATAGGAAAAGCAGAATCGAAGCTGTTGAAGCTGTACATAAGTAAATCATTATTCGTTGAGCTTCCTATGCCGCTTAAAGAATTAATAATATCTGTGTTGAATTTTCCGTATTCTGCAGGCTTTTCAAGAACTGTATAAATGCTCTGTGTGTTAATGTTGCCCGACTCATTTATTGTAAATGCTGTATAGCCGGGAGCAGAATATGGTTCAATCGAAGACTGATCAGGTCTTACGCAAAAACCTACAACAGTATAGGTTTTCTCTTTTGTGTTAATAAGCACCTCTTGAGCTTCTTCATTGTCAGACTTCCAAAATGACCTTTGCTGTGTTAGCTTCTGCCAATTATCTCCTTCAAGGGCTTTATACTCTTCTTCGCTGACATTTAAAAGGTCAGTCCACTGTCTTTGTCCGACCTGAAGAGTGATTTTTTGACCGAGCTTAAGCTGTACTCCACCATTAGAATAAAGATGGTCAGAAACTACAATTTCACTGCTGTTTTCAGGCAGTCTTCCTTCCGTAAGATGTATCGGCATTACATCAGTAAAATCGGTTGGTATGCCGGCGATATACAGATATGGCTTGTATTCGTTTGACGAGCCGATTTCAGCATAGCCTATATCCTGAATATAGGTGTATTTTTCTACTCTGTCGTCCTCGGTGATTTTTGAAACATCATCAAATTCAACATCATAAAACCCTACATGATATTTACCGTTATACATTTCGGCATAATTTACAAGATAGCTTTGTACCGTAACAAATGCCTCCATTGTTGCTGTAAACATTGCAACGGAAAGAATGATGCCGATTATAGTAACAATAGTTCTTGTTTTATTTTCTTTAAGTGACCGATTGGTAAACTGTTTAAAGATATTCATTACGGTCACCTCACTTCTGATGAAGTCTGTCACTGGCAATTTTACCGTCATTAATGGTGATGATTCTGTCTGCCTGTAATGCGATATTGCTGTCGTGAGTTATAACTATAAGTGTCTGACCGTATTTTTGGTGGGAAAGCTTAAGAAGCTCCAAAATTTCGTGGCTGTTTTTTGAATCAAGATTACCCGTAGGCTCATCAGCGAGCATAACAGCAGGATTATTGATGAGTGCTCTGCCGATAGAAACTCTCTGCTGCTGACCGCCTGAAAGCTCGTTGGGAAGATGCTTTTCTCTGCCTTTAAGAGAAAGCAGACCTATAAGCTCATCAAGATAAGCCTTATCAACCTTTTTGCCGTCCATAAGCACTGGTAAGGTGATATTTTCAGTGACATTAAGTACAGGGATAAGATTATAGAACTGATAAATGAGTCCCACCTGCCTTCTTCTGAAAATGGCAAGTTGGTCTTCGTTCTGTGCATAAACATCCTGACCGTCAAGATAAACCTTACCGCTTGTCGGTCTGTCAACACCGCCTAAAATGTGTAATAGTGTACTTTTACCCGAACCTGACGGACCGATAATAGCCACAAACTGTCCTTTGGGCACGCTGAAGCTCACATTATCGAGGGCTTTAACCTGATTTTCGCCCTCACCGTAAATTTTTGAAAGGTTTTCAATTCTTAAAATATCCATATTGAATTACTCCTTTTCTTTATTGTGACTTCATTGTACCAACCTTAAATTACACTTTGGTGACTCAATTATTACAAAAACGTCACACAACCTGTTTGTAAAATCTTATTATGAATACTGCGCCGCCCGATTGACTGTTTCCTGCTTTTACGGTTCCGTTGTGAGCCGTGATTACCATTTTTGCAAGATTGAGACCTATACCGAAGCTCTCTTTTGAAGAGTTTTTGCCTTTATAAAATCTTTCAAATATATGAGGAATATCCTCTTCATCAAAACCATTTCCTGTGTCCGAAATAACAATCTCAGTAAAAATAGGGGTATCTGTTGCTGTTACGGTTATTTCTCCATTTTCAGGCGTATGCTCTGTACAATTTTTTAATATATTCCCAAAGGCTTCAATACACCAAGCAGAATCACAGTCAAATGAAATATTATCAACATTTATACTTAACTTTTGATTTTTAATATCCATAGGTATCAAAAGAGGTTCCACTGATTTTGTGACAAGAGAATTAAGGTCGGTTTCCTTCTTTTCAAACTGTACTGTTCCTGCATCAAGTTTTGAGATTTTGAGAAGAACAGAAACAAGATATTCCGTTTTTGTAATAAGTGACGAAAGCTCTCTTAAAAGTTCTTCTCTTCTTTTCTCAGATATGTCAGGTGACTCAATAAGAGAAAGAATAATATTTATGCTTGTAAGAGGAGTTCTTAACTGATGAGATATATCCGCAATAGAATCTGCAAGAAAAGTTCTGTCTTTTTCAAGCTTATCTTTCTGGTCGCGAAGACGCACAAGCATTTTCTGCACATCACTTTCCAAAATTGAAAGCTCGCCTTCGCCGAAAGATTTAATGTTGATTGTATCGTTGCCGTGAAGAATTTTATCTACGCTTTCATCGAGAGTGTTAATTCTGTTATATCTTTTCTTTGTAAACACAAGAAAGCTGCATATCAAAAATGTACTTAAAATCAAAATACATACAGCAGTAAATTTAGAATAAAAAGCTGTAATAAAGCATAGTAACAGTGAAGGTATCACTGTTACTGCTAAAAATTTTCTTATTTCGGGATTATTTGAAAGTTTCATTTTATTCACCTAATTTATATCCCAAACCTCTTACGGTAAGAATGATTTTGGGATTTTGTATATCATCTTCCACTTTTTCTCTGAGCCTTTTTATATATACTGTAAGAGTATTGTCATTAACGAAGTCGCCTGCAATATCCCATATTTCAGAAAGTAGTTTATTTCTTGTAAGAGTAACACCGGGATTATTAAGAAAGACAAGAAAAAGTCTGTACTCTAAAGCAGATAAAAAAACATCCTTGCCGTTTTTTGTGACAATCCCCTTATCCATATCAACACTTACATTGCCGATTGTGAGCATACTCTGACTTTTGCCCGTTCTACGCAGAACGGATTTAATGCGGGATATAAGTTCTCTCGGGCGGTAAGGCTTTTCGATATAATCATCAGCACCTATATCAAGACCTGTCACAACACTGAACTCATCTGCTGAAGCAGTAAGGAAAATTACAGGACAATCGCTCACACTTTTGATTCTGTTACAAAGAGAAAATCCGTTTCCGTCAGGCAGAAGTACATCTAATAAAACAAGGTCGAACTGTGCAGTTTCAATTTTAGTCTCTGCTTCTTTACAGCTTAGAGCACTGTCTGTATCAAAGCCTTCCTGACGAAGAAGCTCACTTAAATTTTTGACAATGCTAACATCATCTTCTATGATAAGTATTTTAATCATAATATCACTCTTTCCGGTGGGTATGTAATGATTATACATAAACTAAAGGGCAAAATCAACTTTTATGACGGATTGGTAAGAAAGATATTGGTCATTTAAAAACAAGAATGTAATAATTCAATAATACTCAAGAGAATTTTGTTACGAATAATATTAAGTAGTACATAAAAAGCCGGATATCTCTTTATAGATAATGCTTTATAGCTATGTTACGTTTTTTGATTTTCACTTGTTGCGTTATAATGGGTGATTTTGCAAAAGTTCCCTATTATATATAACAGAGGGACATTTCCGTTATTATAATAACTGCCCCCACCAATTAAATTTTAAGAGCATAGAAAAGCAAGATTTCGGTATATGAATACTGCGTCACATTTTTTGATTTCATAGTCAAATACACAACACTCGTCAATTTTTGACGGGTGTTTTTCTATGTCCCAAAAATTTTTTCAACTTTTTTTCAAAAATCAGGAACATTTTTGCTTTCTTATGTCGGGGTATCTATGAGGAGAAAAAACTTTCTTCTCACAGACAAGTAAATGACCGTCCGAACGGAACAAACCGCCACGACCTTTTTGAAGAAAGCGAGCGCAATTTATTGAAATATGAGTTGACTGCACAGCGCCATAGAGATATGTAGTAATGCCTGTAGGAACCGTTTCGGGTAAAGCGGCAAAATAAAACTGCCCTCACGAACGAGAGCAGTTAAAAACATTTAATTGGACTGTCCTTTATTATCTATTAGACTGTGCTGTTTTTCCTTCAGCATTTCATTAAGCTTTTTCGTATTCCGTTTGGTTACGCAATAAATAATTGCCCAAACTGCCAGATACCCTACAACAAAAATGCCTGAAAAAACCAAAATTGATGTTACGCCAAGTTCAACCCAATCATTAAGCAGATAAGCGCCTAAATAGCTAAAATATAAGATAATACCGTGAATCAGAATTGCCGACATCAAAGGTAAGCGTTCTATGTGATAAACAGCATTCATACCGCCTGCTGTAAAGGCAAGTGCAGTTATTGAAAAAATTCCTGTACAAACCTGATTGACAGTTAATGTATCTATCAGACCTTTATAATGCAGAATCAGATATAAAACAGCAAGAACAATCGGACCGAAACCGCAAGCAATCAGACCTCTGCGAAAAAATTCCGTAACAAATCTTTTCATATTCCCTCGTACCTCCTTCTTATTTGTGAAAAACAACGCCTTGAAACATACTCACGATAACCGCATCTGAATACTGCATCCACACCGCCGTTGAACACTGCGACAAAACGCTCAATACGGTGTTCGTTGGCAAGAGTAGACTTGTTGATGCGTATAAAATAAGACGGCAGAATATTCTCTAAATCACGAAGCCTTTCCTGAATACGATAGCGATTTCCCTTAGTATCGACAGCTGTTACCTTTTTATCAACAACGGTTATACACTCTATTTCAGAGAATAATAGCTTTTTCATCTCATCATCATTGTATCCCATAATGATTTCAGCACCTGAAAAACTACAGACGAGATTTTCTATCTGCTCAGTCAGAGAAGAGGGCGCGTGAACCTTTGCTATTATCTCTTCATCCGCATCTTTATCTATAATGAGTTTATATTTCATCGCATCAAATCCTTATTGTTTTTTTATTTGTCTGAGGAAGCTGAGAACAGCTATCGCAGTTATAAATATACTGTACAGAATAATGGGCATAACGTGAGTTATGGCAAGCTCAAAGTTTCCGCTGAATAAAGCTTTTTCCATTTCCGCTGCGTGAACAAAGGGTAGCACATTCGCAATTTTTTCGAAAAGTCCGCCCACAAGCTTCAAATCAAACCATACTCCTGACAACCACGCAGAAAGATTGGTAAGTAATGCACCGCATATACCTCCTACTTGTTTAACACCAAAGATACTGCCGCATAAAAGCCCTAATGCAATATTGAAAACAGCCATAGGTATTATACCTATTATAGCATAAATAATATTTACACTTACAGTCAATCCTAAAGGAATCGCAAACAGATAACAGATGATTGACTGTGTAACAGCAAGTGGCATAAGGGGAAGCATATAGCCGAGGATAAAATCAAATCCCCTGAGTGGCGTTGTGTACAATCTCTGCAGAAATGCGCTTTCACGGTCCTTTGCAACCAGTGTTGCTGAAAAAAGTGTCATAAACGACAAACCGAACACTGTAATGCCCGGCGTAAGTGTGTCAATATCAAACAGTTCAGCGGGAATATTTTTCTGCAAGCTGCTCAGAAGTAACAGTAATACCAAAGGAAAACCGAGACCGAAAGCGAGGTTTATCGGGTCACGCAGAAGCTCCCTTGCACACCTTTTGGCAAATGTCAGCATTCTCATAATGCACCCTCCTTCACAATAGAAACGAAGGCTGATTCGAAGTCCTTTACACCTGTTATTATCTTCAATTCTTCTGCAGTTCCTGCAGCAAGAAGATTACCGTCTTTCATGATACCTATACGGTCGGAAAGTGCTTCTGCTTCTTCCATATAATGTGTTGTAAGAATAACCGTTACTTTGTCCTGCAATGAGCGAATCATATCCCAAAGCTCATGCCGTGCAATAACATCCAGGCCAAGAGTAGGTTCATCCAAAAAGAGAATGTGAGGTTCACTGATAAGTGCCATAGCAATACTTACACGGCGTTGCCATCCACCCGACAGCTTACCTGCCCTTCTATTTAAAACAGAAGCTAAAGCAAACTGCTCGGTAAGCTCATTAATTTTGGCTTTGCTTTTTTCTTTAGTAAACCCATGAATACCACACATTAATTCAAGGTTTTCCTTTACAGAAAGATTAGGGGCTACTGCAGTTTCCTGAGGTGATACACCAATCAATCGCTTTACCCGTTCGGGTTGTTTAGTTACACTGTATCCTCCTATAAATGCATCCCCGTCCGTTGGTTTTGTTATACAGGTTAACATCTTTATCGTTGTTGTTTTTCCTGCTCCGTTAACACCCAACAGAGAAAACAGTTCCCCTTGATGTATTTCTAAATTGAGCTTATTCACAGCGGTAAGATCTTTGTATCGCTTTGTAAGCCCGACTGTTTTTATTGCTTGCATTTACGTTGACCTCCTTTTCATTTGCAGTACCATCATATCAAATGTAAAAGAGGAAATGCTTATTTTTATCTAATCGGTCGTTTATCGTATCTCATCGGTTATAAAGATTCAATTCTCTACTGATATAAACCTTAAAACACGTAGTTCGATTGATTATATCACATCACCATCATATGTTTCATTTTACATACACTTGTTACCACAAAGCAGCAGGTGTTTTTTTATGTCCAGAAACCTAATTTCCGGTATATGAATACTGCGACACTTTTTTTGCAGTTGAATATAAAAATTTATCAGAAAGGAGTTTTTCAATGACTTAGCTCAAATCTCAATCTGAGCCAAAAACTTAATAATTGGCTCAACACAAATTTCAACTGAGCCACAACGACTCAAAACGGTGCCACTTTCGGCATCACATTTTCAAACAAAGAAAAATATGGCACCACTTACGGTGCCGCTCAAAACACTTGATTAAGGGCGCCCTTATCTGCGGTGAAGGAAGATAGACGAAGCACTTAACTATCCTGCGGATGTCTGTCCTACACCGTAGCGAGCAGGGCATTTGTGTGCCAAATGCCACCCGTTAAGGGAGCACCCTTAATATCCCCTGTGAAGAAAGAGAGGTGAAAACTTATCAAAGACATCAGAATTGTAGCGAGAGTTACAGAAA
>JAXJQQ010000100.1:0-2995 GCA_036311065.1 Acutalibacteraceae bacterium
GATTTTGTTAGCTATATTCATTTAATTTACCTCTGATTTTAATTTTTAATATAATACCACACTTACTTAAAACAAACCTTACCAAATTGTAAATTATTTGAAATTTAATAAAAAACACAGGTGATAAGACCGTTAACCGTCTGAGAGTTTTGACAAAGAAGGAGAGTACATAAAAAACACGAAAAAAATCACGGAAAATCTGAAAAAAATCCCTGAAAACCCTTGCAAAATCTGAGTAAATAAGTATAATTATATTAACTGTTTAAATAAAATTTTCCGAGGTGAATGAAGTTGGCTGTCAGACATATTGACGAAGCAAAAAAGCTGCAGAACAAAAAAGAAAAACGCAGCATCAAAAAGACTCATATTGCTATGGCTGCCGCTATGATTCTTCTTTTCGGTACAGCTATCGGCACAACAGCCGTAAACTATGCAAAGGCTGCTGATTATAACGAGCAGATTTCACTTATCAACGAAGAGGCTTCACGCATAAGTGAGGAAAGCTCAGAAATTGCCGAAACACTTAAGGAAGAAAATCACGACGAATATTTTGAAAAGGTCGCAAGGGAGCAATACGGTTACTGTAAACCCGGTGAAAAGGTTTACTACGACTCTGCTTACGGTAAATAATTTAGGGGGCAAAATCTTTTTATGCTTGAAATTGGCGCAATCTATGACGGTAAGGTCACAGGTCTTACAGGCTTCGGTGCATTCGTTAGTCTGCCGGACGGAAAAAGCGGAATGGTACATATCTCAGAGGTTTCCACAGACTATGTAAAGGACATCAAGGATTTTCTTAAGGAAGGTCAGGATGTGAAGGTCAAGGTGGTAAGCATTTCACCTGAGGGAAAAATCAGTCTTTCCATCAGAAAGGCTATGGAGCCTTCAAAGGAAGAAAAAAGGGAAAGAAAAACTGACAGACCGAAAACTGACAGACCAAAGGGCGACAGACCTCCGAGAGCAAATGTATGGCAGGGTCAGCCCAAGCAGAACAAGGGTGCAATGACCTTTGAAGAAATGATGGCTCAGTTCAAGCAGGTCAGTGATGAAAAAATGACCGACCTTAAGCGCAATACTGATTCAAAGCATTCAGGCGGTTACTCACGCAGAGGTAAGAATAATTGACTATAATGGGTTGCCGTGGCTAAGCTTCGGCAATCTTTAATTTTGGAGAATAACTATGAAATATCTTGTAATCGGTGCAGGGGGCACGGGCGGTCCCGTTGCTGCACATCTCAGTAAAGGCGGCGCTGATGTTTCCGTAATTGCCCGTGGAGAGCATCTCAGAGCCATAAAGGAAAACGGACTTATAATCAGAAAAAGTGACGGAACAGAGCTTTGTGAGAAAATTAAGGCTTATTCTGAAGAGGAATACTGCGAGAAGGCTGATGTGATTTTCGTCTGTGTCAAAAGCTACAGTATTGACAGCGTAATTCCGCTCATCAGAAAGGCTTCACACGAAAATACGGTTGTTATTCCTCTTCTCAATGTGTTCACAACAGGTGAATATCTCAGCGAAAAGCTCCCTGAACTCTATGTTGTTGACGGTACGATGTATATTGTTGCTTCTATAAAGGAGCACGGTATTATCAATATGAACGCCGACATTTTCAAGGTGATTTTCGGTGAAAGAAAAGGACAGCAGTCAAAACCTGTTTTAGATGAAATTGCAAAAGAAATGCGCTCTTGCCGGATTTTTGCTCAGCATACAGCTGAAATCAGAAAAGAGGCTCTTATGAAGTTTTCTTTCGTTTCACCCTTGGCTGCCACAGGTGTTTATCACAAATGCAGGGCAGGAGATATGCAGAAAGAGGGAAGGGCGAGAGAAACCTTTATCTCTCTTGTGTCTGAGGTAGAAGAACTCGGAAACAGTATGGGTATCACCTTTGATGAAGGTCTTGTTGAAAGAAGCCTTAAGCTGCTTCATGCAAGAACTCCCGATATGATTGCGTCAATGCAGCGTGATGTTGAAGCAGGCAGACAGAGTGAATTTGACGGACTTATCCATTCTGTTGCAAAAATTTCAAAAGAGAAAAGCTTAGGTCTTAAAACCTATGAAATGATTTCAGAATTCGGAAAGGAGATACCGTAATGAAAAAAGCCTTATCAGTTATCATAGCTCTCGTTATGATTTTTACAGCGATACCCTTCGCTTTTGCAGTAAACACAGAAAAGCCTTTTGATAACAGTGAATTCTTTAAGGTCAATGATGATTACACTCTTCACTACAGAGTTTATGAAGCAAAGGGTGAGGAGAAAAATCAGATTCTTCTTATTCACGGCTTCTGTCTTTCAACTGCAACCTTTGAGGGACTTGCCGAAATTTATGCAGAAAACGGCTATAAAACAGTTCTTGTTGATGTACCCAACTTCGGTTATTCCTCAAGAGAAACCGACAATACGAAGCTTCTCGACAGAGAAGATGTAATCTATGCACTTATGGAAAATATCGGTGGTACTTTCATAGTTGGCGGTCACTCAATGGGCGGCGGTCTTGCAATCAATCTTGCAACAGATCATCCAGAAACTGTTACAGGGCTCGTGCTTTTTGCACCACAGACTTCAATGGATGCAAAGGAAAATACAATGCCTTCATTTATGCATAAGCCTATGCAGATTATGATGGAAGTGGTGAGAACGGTTATTCTTTGGTTCCCCACACTTATCAGATATGCCCTTGTTGCAGGCTCATTCAGCAGTATGGAATTTGCAAAGGACTATGATATTACAAAAATCACCGATCCATTTACAATCAAGGGAACAGGTGCAGGCATTGCAATAATGTCAACTCACACAAGAGGCAGTGACCTTTCTGAGCTTAAAGAGCTTGACATACCTTGTGTTATTGTAACAGCCGATAAGGATATGGTTGCTTCTGCTGAAAATCTCAAGGAAATTATCGACAATTCACCTGAAGGCACAAAGGTTGTTAAGTTCACTGAGGGCGGTCATATGATGATGGAGTATAATCCCACAAAGGCGGCAGAGGAAACAC